>NZ_CAAAFR010000070.1:0-61742 GCF_900634745.1 Protofrankia symbiont of Coriaria ruscifolia | reverse complement strand
GGGTGGTACCGGGGGAGAAGAGATAGCCCGTAACCGGCGGGCTGGCGGCGGAGGGGGCCGCCAGCCCGCCGGTCCCCGGTGTTCCACCGGCCCCTGTTCTGCCGCTGGACGATCCAGGATCGATCGTTTTGTGAGCTATATCATAGCGCTACCGATCCTTTGATCCCGACTCGTTACCGGCCTTTTGGACCCGGCTGTCGCCAATCCGACAGGGGTCCGTCGCAGCAAAACCAACCACGGGTCGTTCCCGCGACCAGGTGTGCCGCACGCGTGAACATATCCGCGTACAGCATGCGACCGGGGATGGCGGGGTACCACCAGTGAGACCGGGAACCTGAGCCTCCCGGACGCCTGCAGGCTCCCGGCAGCACGAACCACCTCACGCGGTCGTGCCATCGGATGGTCACGAGAGGTGAGCGTAGAGAAAGGAGCCGCATGACTACAGCACAAGAGATCATGCACAGGGACGCCGAATGCATTGGCGAGAGCGAAACTCTCACCGATGCCGCCCGCAGGATGCGAGACCTCGGCGTCGGCGCCCTGCCGATCTGTGGCGACGACAACAGACTTCAGGGAATCATTACCGACCGCGACATTGTGATCAGATGTCTCGCCGAGGGGAAGGATCCGGCAACGACCCGGGCCAGGGAGCTCAGCCAGGGCAGGCCGTTCTACATCGACGCGAGTGCGGATATCGACGAGGTCCTGCACCAGATGATGGACCACAAGGTCACAAGACTGCCCGTCATCGAGAACAACCAGCTGGTAGGAATGATCAGCGAATCGGATCTCGCGCGGAATCTGCCCGAGGAAAAGCTGGGCCAGCTGGTGGAGGCCATCAAGTCAGGACCCGCCGATCGCTCCAGCTGAGGAAACTGGTAGGTGGGAACAGCTGCTATAGCAGCTGTTCCCACCTACAGCTGGCGGGCGTCCGCCGCGACAGTAGTGTAGAAAACGTCGGTTATTCGGCGGCGGACTGGAACGATCGCCAGGGGGTAGGATACCGCCTGACTCCGGCGCCGACGGGCCTGCGACACGCGGCTGTGCGACTACACGGCTACCCCGCTGTCGCGGATCGCCCGCAGGTTGTCCTCGTGGAACAGCTCATACGCGGAAATCTCATCGGTCAGCACGTCGACGTCCAGATCTCCCCAATCGGCATGCGCAAGCTGCTCTGCGTCAACGACGGCGCGATAGACGAAAGTCGCGTTACCTTCCAGCCGGGGAATCAGGGAGCCGCCCGCGCCGGGCAGGAGAAGGGATGTCGAACATCCACCCGGATTGCGGACCACGAGCGCCTCGTCCGCCGGGGCATGACCAAGCCTCGAATACACCGTGCGGGACGCAACCACACCGGAGCCGCAGGACGGTGTCAGCCCGGCACCGCGCTCGAACGTGCGGACAAATATTTCCGCCGGCCCGGAGAGCTGCCTGACGAACGACACGTTGGCGCCCAGCGGGAGAACTTCCGGCAGGTGCGCCGCCGCGCCTCCCACGGCGATCAGCTCGTTCTCGTCGTAGTCGTCGACGATCGCGACCAGGTGCGAATTGGGAACGGCGATACCGGTGAAGCGCAGACTCGGGTGCAGAGCCGGGATAACCGCGTCGACATGCTCGGTACCTATGGCCACGACAGGGACATCGGCCGCGCGAAACGTCACCGGGGGAAGCTCGACGGCCACGCTCCACACCCCGGGAGCCACCGGCACGATCCGTTCGACCCGGAACCGCCCACCACCCGTCGAGACGTTCAGCGCATCGACTCCGCGGCGTTCGAGGACAAGTCGACCGACGCACCGCAGGCCATTGCCGCACAGTTTGGCGGACGACCCGTCGGGATTGAAGAAGAACGCCTCCGGTACCGCCTGCGAATCATCAACGAAGTACAGCCCGTCGCTGCCGCCCAACGGCCCCCGCCGGTCGCAGACGAGTCGGACGAAATCCGCCACCTCGGTCGGCGTCGCGAAAATCTGGTCGGGTCTGCCATCCACGATGAATATATCGTTGCTGGAACCATGAGCTTTCAACAGCTCGAATTTCATATGAGCCCTCCCGGCCTGCGCCCACAGACATTATAGGCGGCGGATCCCCGGGCGGACCGGGCGGCGTGATTGCGGCGCAGGAATCATCACCCCCGAATGGGGGCGGGAAGCATTCCGCCCGGATGCCGGACAGGGCAGCCTCGCGCACCCGGAAACGCTCGGGGCAACCTCGGGGCACCCGGGGACGCAGGGCCGCGCTCGCTCCCACGCTGCTTCCGCGCTCGTTCACGCCGATCCCCCGGCTCGTTCTACTGTCGGTGGGTGACGCGGATGCGGACAAGCAGGGAAACACTGGTCGGAGCCCTCGAAGCGGACCTGCCGGACGGCGCCGTGGTAACCGACCCGGATCTTCTCGTCCCCTACCGTAATGACCAGGCCAGCGGCGCGGAGGCCGGACAACCGGCCGTCGCGGTCTTCCCCCGGACAACCGGGCAGGTCCAGGCGGTGATGCGCGCCGCGCACGCCCGGGGTGTGCCGGTGGTCCCCCGCGGCGCGGGTTCGGGGCTGTCCGGTGGGGCCAACGCGACCGACGGCTGCATGGTGCTGTGCCTGGACCGGATGGACGCCATCCGCGACATCCGCCCCGCCGACGGGTACGCGGTCGTCGAACCCGGGGTGATCAATCAGCGGTTACGCGACGCCGCTCGCACCCATGACCTGTGGTACGCGCCAGATCCAGCGTCCCGGGACTGGTGCACCATCGGTGGCAACATCGCGACGAACGCCGGCGGCCTGTGCTGCGTGAAGTACGGCAGCACCCGCGACGCCGTACTCGGCCTCGAGGTGGTGCTGGCCGACGGACGGGTCACCCGGATCGGGCGTCGCGGCATCAAGGGGGTGGCCGGGTACGACCTGGTCAGCCTGTTCGTCGGCAGCGAGGGCACCCTCGGTGTGGTCACCGAGGCCCGCCTGCGGCTGCGATCGCTTCCCGCTCCCCCGACCACGGCGATCGCGGTGTTCCCGGACCTGGTCAGCGCAGGCCTGGCGGTCGAATCAATCATGACTGTTGCCACGCCGTCCCTGCTGGAGCTGATGGACGCGACGACGCTTGCCGCGGTCGAACGCTTCCAGCCCATGGGCCTGGACACCTCCGCCGCCGCCCTGCTCCTCGCCCAGAGCGACCTGCCGGGGCAGGCCGGCGAGGCCGAGGCCGACGCCGTCGTCAGCGTCTGCGAAGCCGCGGGCGCGACCGAGAGTTACCGGTCGGAAGATCCCGTGCAGGCCGACATGCTCCTGGGCGCCCGCCGGCTCGCTTTCCCCGCGCTGGAGCGCCTTGGTGCGTGGCTGCTCGACGACATCGCCGTACCGCGCTCACGCCTCGTCGAGACGATCAACGGCATCGAACGCATCGCCGCAACCAGGGATGTCGTGATCGGCACCTTCGGTCATGCCGGGGACGGCAACCTGCACCCGATGATCGTGTATCCGCGCGAGGACCCGGACGCGGGCCGGCGCGCACTCGCCGCATTCGACGACCTGCTCGACCTTGCCCTGAAGGCCGGCGGGACAGTCAGCGGCGAACACGGCATCGGTGTGATCAAACGGCGCGTCCTGGCCGACGAACTGGACCCGGTAGCGCAGTCACTGCATGATTCGATCAAGCAGGCGTTCGACCCGATCGGGATCCTCAACCCGGGCAAGGCACTGCCGCTTCGACCATGAAGTCCCGGATACGGGTCGCCGACGCGCCCAGGCGTAGAACGTCCTGGGCGCGCTGCGTACCTATCCAGGCTGCCAGCGGCTGGAGAGCCGCCGCTCAGGCTGCCGCGCGGGCCGCAACCGCCTTCTCCGCCACGGCCCGCGACTGCTCGGCGAGCGGGATGAGGTCGGCCATGGCCGGGTTGACCGCGGCCACCGTCAGTTCGACGTTGATGAAGTTGATGTCGCTCGCACCGAGCGCCGCGAGCACGTGGCGCAGGTAGGGCTCCTGGTAGTCGTTGCCCTCCTGGGGGGTGCCCGGGCCGTACGCCCCGCCGCGGGCGGTGACGATCGTGACCGGCTTGCCGCTGAGCGCACCAGGCCCGCCCGTCAGGCTGACGGTCCGGTCGACGACGATGACGGCGTCGATCCACGCCTTGACGGTCGACGTGATCGACCAGTTGTACATCGGGACGGACAGCAGCAGAGCGTCCGCCGCCTCAAGCTCGGCGATGAGCTCCTCACGCTCCGCCCAGGCCGCGGCCTGCTCCGGCGACCGCGTATCCGCCGGGGTCACCGAAGCGCTGACGGCTTCCCAGCCGAGATGTGCAGGCGGGTTGGCCACGAGGTCACGGTAGATCACCGTGCCGCCGGGGTGGCTTTCGGTCCAAGCAGTGGTGAACTGGCCGGCAACCGCTCGGGACGCCGAGGTCGGGCTGACGCTTGAGTCGATGTGCAGGAGCGTGGGCATGTGATCTCCTCGATTGGACCAACGAATGCGCGGTAAAACCGTGTGCAGCAACGATCGTCTGTAACTACACGTATCACTCGCGGAGAATATCTCAGATCACAAGCAGTAGGATGGGGGGGTGGACCACTCGGAGGCGGAGACGTCGAAGACGACGTCGGGAGCGGGAACTGACACCATCGCTGCCGCTGAGCTGCCGGCGGAAGTCCACGAAGACCTCGGTTGGCTGCTGAACCAGGTCCTGCAGGGCTTCCTGCAAGCAGCGCAGGAAGCCGTCGGGGACTTCCCCGGTGGCCTCCGCGGCCTGCACATACTGTCCGTCACCGCAACCGACTGTGCCCGCAACCAGCTGGAAGTCGCTCGCCACCTCGGCATCGACCGGTCGGTCATGGTGCGGCTCATCGACGACCTCGAACACGGTGGCCTCGTCAAACGATGTCCCGACCCGACCGATCGGCGTGCCCGGCTCATCCGGCCGACCGACGCCGGGTTGCGCGAACACGAGGAGATGACGGCGCGCCTGGACCTGGCCAAGCGGCACGTCCTCGCACCGTTGAGCGCCGACGAGCAGGCGATCCTCACCGCCGCGTTGCGGCGCGTGGTCATCGGCCTGCTCGCCTCCGGCCAGTCGCCCGAACCATGCCTGGGAGACGCAGCGGATTGCGAGTAAGAGCAACCGAGACAGGACGGTCCGGCTCATGGCACCCTGATCCTCGGTCACTCCAAAGCAAGTGATCTACTCGGAGCCGCCTTTCTCACTCCAGGGGGTTCCGCCTATCGTTTTTCGGCGTGATTGCGCCGACCGAAGATGAGCGGACCATCCCGATCTTCTTCTCGCTGGGAGATGCCGCCATTGCGAAGCCCCACCGGCATCAGTAGGCAAAATATCCTGCGATGCGCCGCAACGGACTTGCCCACGCCCTGAGATCAGGAGGTGGCGGTGATCCGGGCGAGCTTGCGGCCGACCTTGAGGTAACAGTCGCCGGTCCGGTCGCCCAGCTTGTCCTTGACCAGGGCTGCGAGGGGTTCACGGGCCTCGTCGGCGGTAAGCGTGATCTGGTCCTGGTCACCCTCGGTTTCGACCACGAGGCGGAGCCCGTTCTGCTGGGCAACGCGGCGGACGTCACCGTTGCTCTTGGCGAAGCCCAGCGCCTTCACCGCATCGGTCACCGACTGACCCAGGTCGGCGATCGTGGGCAGATCCTCGACGTCGCCGAAGGTGCGCCTGGAGAAACGGGCGGCGAACTCCTCCCGCGCCTTCATCGCGGCGTCGACACCGTGGACGGCGGCGGTGACCTCCCCCGCGAGGATCTTCTTGAGGTCCATCGGGTGCAGCGACCCGGCGGCCACCCGCTCACCGGTGACGGCCAGCTCGGAGTCGAGCCATTCGCTCAGCGCCCGGAAGTAGGGCTGCACGAGCCGGTCCGGCACAGACATGATCTTCCCGAAGATCTCGCCGGCAGGTGCGGTCAGCGGCACGTAGTTGCCCTTGGACTTGCTCATCTTGGCCCCGGTGCCGTCGGTGCCCTCGATCAGGGACGTGGCGACCACCAGCTCGGGTACCTGCCCACGGATGTGCATCACGTGCCTGCACATCTGCATGTTGAGGAACTGGTCGATGCCACCGACCTCCAGGTCGGTGTTGATCTCCACCGAGTCCAGCGCCATGACGACGCTGTAGAGCAGTTCGGCCAGGGAGAGCCCCTGCCCGGCCTCGAGCCGCTTGCGGAAGTCCTCACGTTGCAGCGACATCGAGACGGGGATCTGGGCGGTGATCTCGATCAGTTGAGGCAGCTTGATTTCGCGCAGCCAGTCGCCGTTGTGGCGGAACTGGGCACGTTCGAAGTCGAAGAACGGCGTGACCTGCTGGCGGTACGTGGCAAGGTTGCGGGCGATGTCCTCGTCGGTCAGCGCGGGCCGCTCGTCGGAGCGGCCACTGGGATCACCGATCTTGGCGGTCACGTCGCCGACGATGAACACCACCTGGTGCCCCATCCGCTGGAAGCGGCTGAGGATGAGCATCGGCACCGCGTGGCCCAGGTGGACCTCGTGGCCGGTCGGGTCGATGCCGAACTTGGCGACGAACGGCCTGTCCTTCTTCGCCGCCTCGACGATTCGTCCGGCCAGGGCGTCCGCCGACGGCTGGAGCTCCTGGGAGCGCTGGGCGATGAGCGCGGCCTGCTCAGCCGGCGACAGATCAGACAGGTCCGTACCGCGACGTTCGTTCGTTACTTCCAGCAGTTCGCGCACGGTCGCGTCCGCGGCGAGGTTCGCGTTCGCGAGCAGGGCCGTGGCACGATCGACGGACTTGCTCAGTCGAGTCATCGAAGCTCTCCGGGACGTGGGGTGTGGTCGCTATCCTAACGGGCCGCCTCCGGATGATTCTTCCTGGTCAACACCACATCCGGCGCATGATTTTCACGAATCGGACGTATGATCTTCACGAACCGTGAACGGTAGCGCGCCAGAACCCACAGGCCACGAGGACATTAGACGATCCGGGTTCACCTGCGCGGCGCGGCCTCCCGTCCAGCGATTCAACGGCATCCCAGGCCGACCACCAACTGGGCGTAGGTGGCGAGCTCGCTGGTGGTGGGCTCGTGACCGAGGGCGATCCAGGTGGTCTGGCGGCTCATGATGAGCTCATAGACCGCTTCGGTGAGGACGTCCGCGCGTGGTATCGCGGCACGGTCGAGTATCCGGGCGAGGGGTTGCCGCAGCGGCAGGGTGAGGGTGGCTTTCCCACAGACGCACATCCACCCGCAGATGGCGGTGGAGAACGCGGTCGACGGCTCTGTTGCATTGGGCGGAGGCAAGGCACGGTGGACCTGCGCCGGGCGGGTGCTCAGATGGCCAGGGCGAGCTCGGTGAAGGCAGCGGTCAGCCGCCGGTGGGGTTCGGCGTCCGTTCCGAGTTCGTAGTGGCCGCGGCGGATGTTCTGGACGAATGCGTGTCCGGCGCCGATCACGTGTGCGGAGCGGAGACGTTTCAGGCCGCGCATCGGCCGCAGCCGTGCCTTCCACCGGCCGTGATCTGCTTCGATCGGGTTGTTCGCATACCGTTCGTCGATGTGGTGGGCGGCGGGTAGCTGCTCGTCGAGGACCCGCGGGTAGGCGGCGGCCCGGTCGGTGGTCACCTCGACCGGCCGACCGCCATGGGATCTCGCGCCTGGGTGAAGAAGCGGCGGGCCGCGGCCAGGTCCCGGTGTTCGGAGGCGAGGACGTCGATGACCTGGCCGAACTGGTCGATCGCCCGGTACAGGTACGTCCAGCGGCCGGCGACCTTCACATACGTTTCGTCGACGAACCAGCGGTCACCGGGTGCGTGCCGGCACGGCCGGGCGGCGTCGATCAGCAGCGGGGTGAACCGCTGCACCTACCGGTAGACGGTCATATGATCGGCGACCAGGCCGCGTTCGGTCAGGAGTTCCTCGACGTCCCGGTACGACAGCGTGTAGCGCAGGTACCAGCGGACCGCCAGCACGATCACCTCGGGTGGGAAGCGGAACCCGGTGAACTCCGAGGCAGGGACCGGTGGACGGACGGGACGTCGACGCATCCACCCGCCCTGCCCGACCAAGGACCCGGCGAACGCAACAGACCCCTCGCCCGGCAGAGCCGCAGGTTTCGAAGACGTTCTGCCGCGTGCTCGACGGCGACAGTCCCGACGTCTACCCGCCCATGGCAGGTTACTTCCTCTTGCACTGTCAGCTTGCACTGTCAGCCGGTGACCTTCCCGTTTGCGCCACACTCCCAGGTAGCCGACCTCGGCGAACAACCCGGCGGCGCGGTCAGGCTGACCGGGAACCGGCGGTCAGCTCGTCGGAGCTGAGCACGTCCTCGCCGTAAAGATCCTGCAGCCAGTTGGTCTGGTAGATGGTGTCGAGGTAGCGCTCGCCGAGGTCTGGGGCGATGGCCACCGCGGTGAGTTCACGCGCGTCATGCTGGGCCAACCAGCCCATCGCGCCGCTGACCACCGTGCCGGTGGAGCCGCCGAACAGGAATCCGCTTCTGGCCAGACGATGGCAGGCACGGATGGTGTCCGCCTCCTCGACGCGTATCACCTCGTCCACATAGGACTCGTCGAGCAGCGGCGGACGGAGGCTCGTGCCCAGGCCGGGAATCATCCGGCGGCCCGGCGCACCACCGAAGGTCACCGAGCCGACGCTGTCTACTGCGACGATCCGCACCGGCCGGTGCCACTCCCGGAAGTAGCGCGCGCAGCCCATCAGGGTCCCGGTGGTGCCGGCCCCGACGAACAGCACGTCCAGTCGCGGGAACTGGCGAGCGATCGCCGGCGCCGTCTTGCAGTAGTGCGCCTTCCAGTTGTCCGGATTGGTGTACTGGTTGAGACACACGTACCGGTCGTCGGAGGCACACAGCGCGCGGACGTAGTTGATCCGCCCGGCGAGGAAGCCGCCCTTGGCGTCCGGCTCGGCGATGATGTGCACCTGGCTGCCCAACGCCTCCATCAGCCGCCTGGTCGACAGGTTGCAGCGGGAGTCAGTCACGCACAGGAACCGGTAGTCCTTGCTCGCCGTGATCATGCTCAGCGCCACGCCCAGGTTTCCGGACGAGGACTCGACCAGGACCGACCCCGGCGTCAGGACTCCGTCCCGCTCGGCGGCCTCCACCATCTCGGTCGCGGCCTTCAGCTTGATCGAGCCGGCGAAGTTGAAGCCCTCACACTTCAGGAAGAGCGAGTGCCCGAAGATCGACAGAAGGTCGACGTAGAGCTCCTCCTCGTTGAAGTCCTGGGGAATGGATATGACTGGCACGATGGCCCCCTTATTTGCAGCAGAGCACTCCGCCGCTCATCCGTACCGGCGCAGCTCGTGGAAGAAGTCGTCGACGATGTTCAACTCGCCGGAGTGGACCACCTCGTCGTAGACGTGCTTGCCCACCGCGAGATCGAGCACTCCGAGGCCGAAGGGAGAGAACACCAGCGGCCGGTCCGCCGGCACCGTCACCCGCCCGGCCATCACGTCGTCCAACGTGCCGTGCAGGAACTCCCGGTGGCCCGTGAGCTGTTCGGCCAGATGCGGCGACGTGTTGGCCTTCAGGCAATGCTCGATATCGTCGACAATGTTGGTCGAGGCGAGCAGGATCTCCGGCGCAAGGTCACGCAGCGAAACGTGCAGTACCAACGGATTGTGTTCGAACCAGGACAGGTCGCTGACATGCGGCTGACCGGCGACGGTGGCAAAGACCACCAGGTCGCTGGAGCGGATCAAACGATCGGCGCTGTCGTGCACGGTGATCCGGCCCGCGGTGCCCGACTGCTCCAGGTAACCACGGAAGCCGGCCGCGCTGTCGGCGGACAGGTCGTGCACGCCGATCTCGTCGAACGACCAGCCGGTGCCGGCCAGAAAGGTGTGAATGTAGCGGGCGATCAGGCCCACCCCGAAGAACCCGACGCGCGTCGGGCGCCGCCGGCCGCGGCTGAGCCAGTCAGCCGCCAACGCCGCCAACGCGGCCGTCCTGGTGGCGCTGATGATCGAGCCTTCCAGGCAGGCGAACGGGTAGCCGGTGTCGTGGTCATTGAGGATCAGCACGGCCGAAGCCCTCGGGATACCGGCCGCCACGTTCTCCGGGAAGCTAGAGATCCACTTCAGGCCATCCACTCGCACCTGCCCCCCGATCGAGGCGGGCAGCGCGATGATTCGGGAGGACGGGCGGTCGCGGAAACGCAGGAAGTAGGACGGCGGGTTCACCGAATCTCCGGCGCTGTGCAGCCGGTAGGTGCTCTCGACCAACTCCACGATCTGCTTCTTGCGCCCCTGCAGCGCCTGCTTGACCTGGGCACCGGAGATTATCGCGAATGGTGGCACGGTGATCGGCCCGAACATCGCGGACTCCGTTGCGGTGGAAGGCATACGGGTCATCTGGCGGTCACCTCGACGCTCGGCGAGCAGCCGGCCAGGCGCACCGCGTCGGCCATCCCGACCAGCACTTCGCGCGGTCCCTCGAAGGGCTCCCTGCTGTGCGCGGTGCGGACGTTGTCGACGAGCATCAGGTCGCCGGCCTGCCACGGCTCGCGTGCGGTGTTGGCCTCGTAGACCTCGTTGAGTAGCTGCACGACGTCCTCGCCGATCGAGTCGCCGTTGCCGAAGCGGGTATTGAACGGCAGCCCGTCGGCGCCGTAGACGTCCACCAGGAACTCGCGCACCTCGGGGGCCAACGTCCACTCGCTGAGGAAAGCGATCTGGTTGAACCAGCAGCTCTGGCCGGTGACCGGGTGACGCACCACGGCGCTGCGCCGCTGCCTGGTGCGCAGTCCACCGTCGGGTTGCCACTCGAACTCGATCGCGTTGGCGCGGCAATAGCTTTCGACGGCGGCACGGTCCTCGGTGCCGAACGCCTCACCGACGGACGCCCCGATCTCGTCGTTGTAGTTGCGGGTGAGCAGCCAGCCCTCCCGCTCGAACCGCTCGATCAACTCGGCGGGCAGCGCGTCGAGCACGGTCGGCGAGTCGGCCACTCCGGTCGCCCCGCCGTCGGTGGGCGCGCTTAGGCACGCAAACAGCATCAGGCCGGGGAACTCAAGCGTGTAGCTCAGTTCATGGTGCATGCACATCGGCTGGTTCGGCGGCCACTTCGCTGAGGAGTACACGCCGTCGGAGTAGGCCCGCCGAGGCGCGAAGGCCTCCTTCTCGGCCATCAGGCCGGTAGCCAGCCGCTGAAAGACCGCACCGACCTCGGCCGCGTCACGCAACCCGAGGCCGCGGAGCAGGACCGAACCGTGTTCGGCGACGACGACCCGCAGCGTCTCCCGATGTTCGGCCGCCCAGTTCGACGGGTCGCCGTTGCCCTCGGCCCGCAGCATCGGAGGTCTGCCGGGTTGGAGGTCCACGTCGAGCAGCGACGCCGAGGATGAGGACGAGGACGAGGACGAGGACGACATTTCGATCTCCTTTCAGTTGCCGGTCAAGAAGAAGCCAGCAATTCGGCGGCACGCAGCACGGCCTGTGCCGCCCCGGCCGGACGGGTTCGCAGGAAGTAGTGGCCGCTGTCGGCGAGTTCGTGCAGGTCGACGCGCTCAGCCAGGAGCTGCCAGTCGCGGTGCCGGCGCGGGAACTCCGCCGTGATCGGGTCGTCGGCGGCAACGACCACGGTGACCGGCGCGGACAGCTTCACCGTCGGCGGGGAGTCCAGGGCTTCGGCGAAATAGCGGTGTGCGCAGACGCAGTCGTGCCGGTAGGCGGCGCCGGCATACTCTGCGCGCCGCGCATCCAGCTCACCGAGCTCGGGGTAGCCGCTGTCCACGCTCAGCCCCGAGGCGATCTCGGCATTGCTCCGCCCGGCCAGCTCGGCGATCGTGGCGCGGCGGTCGGTGGCGTCGCCGAGCAGCTGGGCGCCGAGGAACACCCGCTGGACGTCCATACCGCGTTCTTGCAGCTTCCTGGCCGTCTCCAGCGCGAACGCGGTGCCCGAGGAGTGGCCCCACAGCAGGACCCTGGCCAGGCCCCGCCGGGCGATCTCGGCGACGACCTGCTCGACCACCTGGGTCATCGGCGCCAACGTTTCACTTTCGGCGGCCAAGTCGTGACCGGGCAGCTCTACGCCGTAGACGGCCAGCCCGCTGCCACGCAGTGCCCTGGCCATCGGCTGGAAGTTCACCGCGTTCCCGCCAGCGTAAGGAAAGCACACCAGGGCGCCGACCGGCGTACCGCCGGATTCCGACAATGGCTGCAGTAGCCCGCCGCGCCGCTCTCGCCTGCCGTCGACCAGCGCGGCCAGATCGGCGAGGATCGGGTGCCGGGTGACGTCCTTGATGGACACCGCACGGTCCAGGATGATCGCCAGCTTCACTGCTGACAGCGACGTGCCGCCCCGGTCGAAGAAGTGGTCCCGCCGGCCGATCTGGTCCTGCGGGATGCCGAGCACCTTCGCCCACGCGGCCGCCAGTCGTTGCTCGGTCGGTGTACTCGGAGCGTGGTAGTCCTCCTCGACGATGTCGAGTTCTCCGGCGAGCGCTGTCAGCATCTTCTTGTCGATCTTACTGTTGGCCGTCAGCGGCAGACTCTCCCGCCAGTGGAAGGTGGACGGGATCATGTACTCGGGCAGCGACTCACCCAGCCGGTCCCGCAGGACGTCGACCGGGAGTGGCCGCCGGCCGGAGTAGAAGGCCACGAGGTGCTTGCCCCGGTCGACCCGCTCGGAGACCACCACCGCGCCGTCGCGGACTCCGGGCACCCGCAACAGGAGGTTCTCGATCTCACCGATCTCGATCCGGAAGCCAAAGATCTTGACCTGGGTGTCCTGGCGGCCAAGGAACTCCAGCTTGCCCTCGGGCAGCCAGCGGCCGTAGTCGCCGCCCCGGTAGAGCCGCTGGCCCTCGCGGTGCGGATCGGGCATGAAGGCCAGCCGAGTGCGCTCGGGGGCGTTGACGTACCCGCGGCCGACGCAGACCCCTGAGAAGACGATCGCACCGGGGGCGCCGAGCGGCACCGGTGACAGGTGCTCGTCGACGACGTAGACGTGCACGTTGTTGACCGGGCGACCGAGCGGGACCCGTTCGGAGTCCGGCGCCCGGTCCATGACCTCGTGATTGGTGTCGTCCGACGTCTCGGTCAGCCCATACGCGTTGACCAGCTTGATCTCGGGCTCGGCCGCGAACCAGCGCTGCGCGAGCTCCTTCTTCAACGCCTCGCCGGTCACCGACACGCACCGCAGGTCCGGCAGCTCGCGGGGATGCTGCTCCAAATAGGACAGCACGACTTCGAGGTACGACGGCACGACTTGGAGCACGGTGACCCGGCCGCAGGCGATCTTGTCGACGAACCGCTGGACGTCCAGGATCACGTCCTGCTCGATCAGCAGGGTCCGCCCACCGGCCAGGAGCGCGGAAACCAGTTGCCACAGCGAGATGTCGAAGCACTGGGGTGCGGTCTGGGCGACCACCTGGCCCTCGCCGATCTCTAGATCGTTGATCTTGGCATAGAGGTGGTTGAACATGCCCGCGTGCTCGCACATCGCGCCCTTCGGCTCACCGGTGGAACCGGAAGTGAAGTAGATGTAGGCGAGCTGGTCCGGCGCGACACTGACGCTGAGATCATCATCGGCATGCTCCTCCTCGTAGGCCGCGTCGATGAAGAGCGTGTGGACTCCGGCCAGCGAGTCGAGGGCCTGGTCGAGCGTGGTGGTGCTGCCGGGTTCGGTCAACACGAGCCCGCACTCGGCACGGGAGAGCGTGGTCGCGATGCGATCGGCCGGGAAATGCGGCTCGATGGGCAGGTACACGCCACCGGCCTTGAAGACCGCGAGGACGGCGGCCATCCAGTCCAGGTTCCGCTCGGTCACGACCGCGACGACACCTTCGCGACGCAGCCCTCGAGCCAACAGGGCTCGTCCCAGCCGGTTGGCACGGGCGTTGAGCTCCCGGTAGGTCCACTGCCGGTCGCCGTGCACGGCCGCGACGGCGTCCGGATGTGCCCGCACCCGCTGCTCGAACAGCTCGTGGAACCGGCGGTCCGGCAGCTCCCGGCGCGGTCCGGCAAGCCCGTCAAGCTGGAAATGGAGTTCCTCGCCGGAGAGCAGGCTCTGCCGCCCGTGCTCGATATCCGGATCGGCGGCGATCAGCGCGAGCGCGGTGAGGTGATAGCCGGCGATCCTGGCGGCGCAGTCCGCGTCGAGCACGTCGGTCCGGTACCGCAGCCGCAGTACGAGTTGGCCGCCGTGGTGCGCGATACCCACCCATAGCACGGTGTCCTCGGCGAGATCGCCGCCGTCACCGGCCGGATCGAACACGGTCTCGAACAGCGGTTCGGTCAGGCCCAGCTCACGCCTGAGATTGTCGACCGGAAAGTCCTTGTACGACAGCAGTTCTGCCTCGATTCGCTGGGTCTGGAGTAGCAACGTCCGCCACGAGCCGGGTTCGGTCGTCAGCCGGCAGGGCAACGGTTGGCCGCCCGCCACGGCGACGTAGCCGGTCGTGACCTCGTGTTCGCCGGACAGCGCGGCGAGCACCTTGGCGTGCGCGGCCAGCAGCACCGAACTGAGCCGCACCGCCAGCTCGTCCGCCAGCCGACGCAACGCCGCCACGAGGTCGTCGGGGATCGTCGCTTCGTGCTCGACGACGCCCGTCACCGGATTGAGGGTCCAGCACGGGATCGCGGTGAACCCGCCGGCGACGAGCACACCGCGCCAGAACTCCCGGCCGGCCTCCGCTCGCATTCCCATCGGGTCTTCCCTCCACTCACGTAGCCACGGTGCTACTTGCCGCTGATCAGGGCGGCGCCGCAGGTGTCGTCGCTGTCTCGCTGATAGTGGGCATCTCGAATCTCCGCGGCCGGGTTTCCCCCCCACCGCGCGTGCTGTGGGATTTCCTCGCCTTTCATGAGAAAGGAGTCGGGGGCGAGCACTGCGCCGTCGCCCATCATCACGCCGTATTGGACGAAGGCGCCGACCCCGAGGGTGCAGCCGGCACCGAGCGTGATGCGATCGGACTTGAAGGTGCCGTCCTCCTGCGAGTGACACTGGATCTTGCTGCCCGCATTGAGCGTGCAGTCGTTTCCGATGGTGGCGAGCGTCCGCTCCGTGATGTGGACGCCGTCGTCGAAGACCCTGCTGCCGAGCCGGACCCCCAGCAGCCGCCAGATCGCGTTCTTGAACGGGGTGCCGTTGAAGACGTTGAGGTAGGTCTCCGGCACCTTCCACAGGCGCTCGTGCCACCAGAAGTACGGGTCGTAGATGGAGCACAACTGCGGGCGCAACGCGCGGAATTTCGCGACGCCACGCTCCACCAGGACGAAGTAGCCGGCGGTGAACCCGAGGCTGAGCGCCACGTCCGTGGCGATTATCACCTGCCCCACGACGTCGTACACATCGACGGCCACCAGGGCGAGCACCGTGAGCACGAAGAAGGGCAGCCACCGTAGGAGCAGCCACACGCCCATCGTGCGGAGGTTGTAGCGGTTCTTTGCGGCGAGACGGCGGCCTAGCTCCTCTCCGGTCCGAAGATGGTCGAACCGGCTGTCGCGCTCCACCGACCGGGGAATCTCGAAGGGCGGCGAGCCGAGCAGGCCCACCCCCTCGCGGACCTCGCCGTCGAGCGGGATCATCACCTTGGTCGCGAGGAGGCAGTTGTCGCCCGTCCTGCCCTGCGAGGGATAGGCGATGTTGTTCCCAACGAAGTTGTGCGGTCCGATCGATACCCGGGACACGCAAAACGACGTGCTCGAGAAGTCGGCATTGATGATTGACAGCCCGTCGGCGACCATCGTTCCGCGGCCGACAGAGCTCAGGTACGGGGTCTCGTGCTGCACCTCCGTGCCGAAGTTCGACCCGGTCTGCTCGACCTGGGAGAGGTCGTACCCGAGGCAGCGCAGATAGTGGACGATGTAGGAGCTGTCGCCGAAGAGCCACTTGAAGAACTTGATATTGGTCATGCTGGCGATCGCCCTGTGCACCGAGTAATGGAAGCCGTACAGCGGATAGACCTGGTCCGGCTTGACCACCAGGTTCAGCAGGCGCGGAACGGTGAACAACGCGGCGAGCCCCACGACGACGAAGCCGAAGAACAGCACGAGGGACAGGACCAGCGCATCGATGTAGAGCTCCGGCGACGTGATCTCCCCCGTGCCCGGTCCCAGTAGTTTGCCCAGCGCCGGAACCTCGGTCATCAGCATGTACGCGCCTCCGACGACGAGCGGCATGTACACGAAGACCATCTGGAGCAAGGTAAGCAGGCCGTAACCGGCCCGGCGCAGCGCGCCGCAGTTGGCCGGCGCGACCCTCAGGTAGTCCAGCTCGGTGCGCTGTGCCGGGGACCCGTGCCATCGCTGGCCGTCCGGTACCGCCTCGCCGCGTTGCAGCGCGGACGTGTGGCCCAGCTGCGCCCTGTCGCCCATTGACGTGTCGATGTCGAGCACGGTCTTCTCGCCGATGAGGACGTCCTTGCCGAGGGTGACCGCGCCCGTCTGAATCCGCCCGGCGTGCGCGCGGTGGCACAGGAAGAACGAATCCTTGCGGATCACCGTGCCCGCGCCGATCGTGAGCAGGTCGGTGCAGACCGGCACGTGGCGGGAGAGGATCGTGACGCCCTTGCCGATCCGCGCACCGAGGGCCCGCAGGTAAAGCACGTACAGCGGATTGCCGACGAAGAAGATCATCGGGCTGGCGTGGACCAGCACCTTGACGGTCCAGAAGCGCAGATAAGTCAGGCCCCAGACCGGAAACTCGCAGGGTTTCCACCGTCCGATGAGGATCCATTTGGCCACGACCGGGAAGGTGCACACGCAGACGAAGCCGGCGCCGCCGAAAAGGACCGACCGCAGGTAGATGTTGATCAAACCTGAGCCGGCGGAGACCCACTCGTAGCCTCGGGTGGTGACAAGTCCGGCGAGGTAGGAATATCCCAGGAAAATCAGGAACTGCAGTGTTCCGCAGAGGACGTACTGCAGTGTGCTGGCCGGTGTCGTCACCTCGATCGACGCCGGGACCGACGACTCGACAGGGGTGGGCGCAGCGTCCGTGAGCGCCGTCGCCAGGCTTCTGATCGTTGGATGCCGGTAGATGTCCTTCATCGACGCCGACGGCAGGTCCGCCCGCTTCCTGATCCGTGCACAGAAATGGGCCATCACCAACGAGTTAGCACCGAGGTCATCGAAGAAGCGGCTATCGACCGACACCCGCTCGACATGCACCACGTCAGCCAGCACCTCGGCGAGAATTCTCTCGGTGCCGGTAGTTGGGCCGGCGTAGCTCTCCTGGCTGGTCGAAGATTCAGCGAGGTCGGCTGTTAAGACCTCGACAGCACGGCCGTCCGAGCACGGTCTGCCGCTGCTGATCAACGTCTCCGCGCCATCGCTGACAGGGCGAACGTTGCCTGACGCGGCACCAGGCATTTTTTCGATCCTTTCCTCTCCCGGTCGGAGTCGGGTCCTGTGGTAGCCGCGGAATTGCGACTAACGACAGCTTGCCCCCGGAGCCGGGGTGAAATAGATATCCAAGGGATGGGCGCCGCGCACCGAAGGGGGCGGGAATCCCCCGCCTTGGTGGTGCCCTGGCCGTGGCGCGGGGCTTCGCCGAACGTGCTGTGCTCCGTTTCCGGTGTGATGCCGTAGAGGATCTTCACATGTGCCGCGCTCGTGTCGGTGCCGTCTTCTGCCGGCAGTACTCCGGTGAGCGCGATCCGGGAGTGCAGAACATAGGAACACACCGGACGATATTTGGGTCTGTTGCGTTGGCTGGGTCCGCCGTTTCGGTGTCGGGCCAGGCATGATCGAGCGATGCGTCGACGTCTCGGCCGTCCGCCAGTTCCTGCCTCGGAGTTCGCCGGGTTCCGGTTCCCGCCTGAGGTGATTGTGTTGGCGGTGCGCTGCGCTGGTACCTGCGTTACAACTCGTCCTACCGGGACGTCGAGGAGCTGCTTGCCGAGCGTGGGTTGGAAGTCGATCACGTCACGGTCTACCGCTGGGTGCAGCGGTTCACTCCGCTGCTGATCGAGGCGGCCCGCCCCTGCCGACACTCTCCCGGGGACCGCTGGTTCGTGGACGAGACGTATGCGAAGGTCTCCGGTGAGTGGATCTATCTGTATCGGGCGGTCGACCAGTTCGGGCAGGTCATCGACTGTGCGCCTCCGAACACCGCGACCTGGCCGCGGCGCGGCGGTTCTTCACCATCGCGCTGTCCCACGGCCGCCGGCCGGTCGAGGTGACCACGGATCAGGCCGCCGCCTATCCGCGGGTCCTGGATGAGCTGCTGCCGGATGCCTGTCATATCGATGCCCTGCGGGCGAACAACCGGATCGAATCCGATCACAGCCAGCTGAAAGCCCGGCTGCGACCGATGCGCAGGCTAAAACGCCTGCGCTGCGCGCAGACGGTCAGCGCCGGGCATGCTTTTGTGCGGAACATTCGCCGCGGCCACTATGAACTCGGCGTCGACGCCGAACCCGGTCTGTGGCTGTCGGCTGCCTTCGCCGAGCTCACCCTGGCGGTCTGATCACCGGCCTGACAGGGGCCACCATGTCCTGCTTCCGCGCAATGCAACAGACCCTCCTGAAGGGCAGGCGGCTGGTATGGAGCCTTCATGAATGCCTCCTGTCATCCGTGCTTTCCGGATTGCCGGACACGCTGACCGTGGCGGCGCCATGGGGGCCGGCGCACGTTGCGCGCTCTGGGTCGTCCGGTCGCCCTCTACTGTGCGACCGGGAGGTTCACTACGGATTCACTCGGCATACATCGCCCGGCCGGAAGGCTTCACCGGCGTCCACCCCAGTCGGAGCCCCGCCGGTCCACGCCGAGGTCGGCGGCGTGTCCGCCCGCGATCCACCAGCATGCCGGGAACCTGGTGAAGAGCGCCGTCACGTCCGCGAGGCTCGCTGGTTCCCACGGGCCCCAGGCTGTCTCGGTACGTCCCATGCCTCCATCCTCAGCCCGCAGGCTCGCGGTCCTGCGCAACGGTTTGTGCCGCGTCCGTCGGTTGAGCGCAGGCGCCGTTCGAACCGCTGGAGTCCATGGACGTGGTGTACGAAGAGCAACGATCTAGCGACTTGCCGAAGCGGCGGTCCATGACGTAAAGCGACCACCGCGTGATCCTCACGAGAAACCTGCGAAGCAACTCGAGGGGAGAAACGCGATGGCCGTACGTCCGACTGTGACCGACAGCGAGGGATTCGGCAAGGAACTCGCCGCGGCGAGTCCGGACCTGCTGGGAGCGATGGTGAAAGCGTTCGCGGAGGCGTTGATGGGCGCTGAGGCGGACAGTATCTGCAACGCGGACTATGGGGAGGTATCTCCGGAAAAAGTCAACCGTCGGAACGGCTATCGGATGCGGGAGTGGGACACCCGCGCGGGCACGATCGAGCTTGCCGTTCCCAAGCTGCGGTCCGGCTCGTACTTCCCGGACTGGCTGTTGACACGGCGTCGGCGGGCGGAGCAGGCGCTGATCTCGGTGGTCGCGACCTCCTACCTCCTCGGCGTTTCCACCCGGCGGGTTGACAAGCTCGTCGAGCAGCTCGGTGTCGCGCATATCTCGAAGTCCCAGGTCTCCCAGTTGGCGAAACATCTCGACGCCCAGGTCGAGGCGTTCCGCTCGAGGCCGCTGGACGCCGGCCCGTACCGGTTCGTCCAGGCCGACGCGTTGACGATGAAGGTCCGCGAGGACGGCCGTGTGATCAACATCCACTGTCTGCTCGCCGTCGGCGTCAACGGCGACGGCCACCGGGAGATCCTCGGTCTCGACGTCGTGTCCAGCGAGGACGGGGCGGGCTGGCTGGCGTTCTTCCGTGGCCTGGTCGCCCGCGGCCTGTCCGGGGTCCGGCTGGTCACCTCGGACGCCCACCGTGGCCTGGTGGCCGCGATCGGGGCGACCCTGCCCGGTGCGTCGTGGCAGCGCTGCCGGACGCATTACCTGCGGGACCTGTTGACCGTCACCCCGAAATCCTCCCAGTCCTGGGTGGCGACCCTGGTCAGAACCGTTTTCGACCAGGCCGACGGCAACGAGGTCAGCGTGCAGTTCGACCGGGTCGTCGATGCGCTTTCCGGGAAACTTCCCAAGGCCGCCGGCCATCTCTCCGACGCGAAAGCCGACCTGCTCGCGTTCACCACCTATCCACGGGAGATCTGGCGGCAGATCTGGTCATCGAACCCGCAGGAACGACTGAACCGGGAAATCCGCCGGCGCACCGACATTGTCGGTATCTTCCCCGACCGTGGGTTTATCATCAGGCTCGTCGGTGCCGTGCTGGCCGAGCAGAACGACGAGTGGATCGAAACCCACCGCTACATCGGTCTGGAAATCCTCGCCAAATGCGACCCGGCACAGGAATCCCGCGACACACCCGAGATCACCGTGACACCGGAGGCCTTGACCGCATAACCTAATCCCAGATCACGCGGAGTCACTCTCCGTACACCACGCCCCCGGACGCGACCTTCGAACCTGCTGCCGTAATCGGCGAGTAGGGATGGAACCGCGCTCTCGTTGTCTGAATTCTCCAGGCACGCGGGGTCGGGAGACAGGGATTCCAGGGTCTGTTGCGTTCGCCAGGTCCTTGATCGGGTAAGGTGGACAGATGCGTCGACGTCCCACCCGTCCACCGGTTCCCGTCTCGGAGTTCACCGGGTTCCGGTTCCCACCCGAGGTGATCGTGCCGGCAGTGCGCTGGTACCTGCGCTATGCCCTGTCCTACCGGGACGTCGAGGAGCTCCTCGCCGAACGCGGGTTGGTGGTCGATCACGTCACGGTCTACCGCTGAGTGCAGCGGTTCACCCCGCTGCTGATCGATGCGGCCCGGCCCTGCGGGCACATTCCTGGGGACAGGTAGTTTGTCGACGAGACCTATGTGAAGGTCTCCGGCAGGTGGGTCTACCTGTACCGGGCGGTCGACCAGTTCGGGCAGGTCATCGACGTCCTCGCCTCCGAACACCGCGATCTGGCCGCAGCCCGCCGCTTCTTCACCCGAACGTTGTCGCACGGCTGCCGCCCGGTCGAAGTCACCACCGACCAGGCCGCCGCCTACCCGAGGGTGCTCGACGAGCTGCTGCCTGCCTCCCATCATGTTGATGTCTGGCGGGCGAACAACCGGATCGAGTCCGATCACAGCCAGTTAAAGGCCAGACTGCGGCCGATGCGCGGGTTGAAACGCGTCCGTTCCGTCCAGACGGTCAGCTCCGGGCATGCGTTCGTCCAGAACATCCGCAGTGGCCACTACGAACTCGGCGTTGATGCCGACCCGCGGCTGAGGGTGTCGGCTGCCTTCGTCGAGCTCACCCTGGCGATCTGATCACCGGTCCGGCAGGGGTCCTTCGTGTCCTGCCCCGCTCAACGCAACAGACCCCCGGAAACCTGTACGCGCATCTGTTGCGCTCGACGGGGCGGAAGGCAGCCGAGACGATCTCGGCTGCGATCCCTCGCGCGAACCGCTCTGGGTACCATCTGGGCTCCACTGATCGTGAATCTTCCCTGGCCGGATCACCGCGGCCCGTTTCCGCTGGTAGCGGCGTTGTCCGCGATGATCCCGACCGTGTCACAACGGTGGAGGTGGCGGGAATCGAACCCGCGTCCTCCGGCCCCGCAACAGGGCTTCTCCGGGCGCAGCCTGCTTCTTGTTTCTCAGCCCCACCGGTCACGCAGGCAAGCCGGTGTGGGCTCAGTCACTGTGAGATGTTCCTTCCGATCCCGTGACCGGATCAGAAGGTGATCCTCCTGGCGACGCCAGACCCTGAGCCGGAGGAACTCTCAGGCTGACGGCTACTTAATCCCGCTCAGGCCGCGAGGGCGAAAGTGCGGGGTGTAGCAGACTGCGACTTGTTGGCAGTTATTTCTTCGAGCGGATCGTTTACGAGATAACCGCTCATCCTCGGCCCGCTTCCCCTATCCCGACGTCCGGAGTCGAAACCGGTCACCCCCGTGTCATGTCAGTTCACACTACGTTGATCATTGTTACGTTGACCGATGCTGATTCCAAAACCATCTTACCCGAGTCGCCGCACAACGACACGCACTGGCCGACGTCGAGCGCGCCGGCCGTGTTCCCGCCGACGCATCGGTCGCCAAGCCGACTGGCCCGAGACCAACTGCGCTGGAATCAACCAGCCCGGGCAGGCAAGCCGGCCCGGGCACGGCGATCGCCTGGGCACGTCGGTCGGTTCGGGGCGGTACGGATCGGCAGGGATCAGTCGTCGCGGCCCTTGGCCCGCCGTCCCAGCGCTCGGGAGACCTCGCGCGATGCGTCCCGCTCGGCGAGTGCGTGGCGCTTGTCGTAGGTCTTGCGCCCCCGGGCCAGCGCGACCTCCACCTTCGCCCGACCGTCCTTGAAGTACAGGGACAGCGGGACGAGGGTGAGGCCACCCTCCTGGGTCTTGCCGACCAGCTTGGCGATCTCGTCGCGGTGTAGCAGGAGCTTGCGACGCCGCCGCGGCGTGTGGTTCGTCCACGTGCCCTCGGTGTATTCGGGGATGTGCATGCCATGCAGCCACGCCTCCCCCTCGCTGATCTGCGCGAAGGCGTCCACCAGGGATGCCCGGCCCGCGCGCAGCGACTTCACCTCGGTGCCCTGCAACACGATCCCGGCCTCGATGGTGTCGAGGATGGTGTAGTCGTGCCGGGCCCGCCGGTTCTGCGCAACCAGCTTCCTGCCGGTCTCCTTTGCCACGTTCGGTGTACCTCATTCTTTCCTACCAGGTTCCACCGAGGCTACGCCGACGCCGACGGGCCGCGCGGAAAAAACATGATCACGCCGCCTTCGGCCATCCAGCAACCTGAAAACCAGGGCCTCCGGCAGCCTCCTACACATGCAGGTGGCGGCGCAGCGCGACAAAAGCCATCGCCGCGGACGCCCCGGTGCCGATCAGGATGACGCCAGCGACGGCGGCCCACACCGCGTCCCAGCCGAAAAGCGGAAACGCGGTCTGGCGGGCAAACCGGTGATCGACGAGGTAGGCCTTGCCCGCGATCAGCGCCATCGCGGCGAGTGATCCGCCGACCATCCCGGTGACTGCGCTCTCCAGCACGAACGGAGCCCGGATCGTCCCGTTCGTCGCCCCCACCAGACGCATGATCGCAGTCTCCCGCCGCCGCCCGTGTGCGGAAACGCGGATCATCGTGTAGATCAGCGCGAACGCGGCCAGCGCCTGGACGGCGGCGAGAGCGAACGCGCCGATGGTGAAGGCGTCCAGGATCCGGTAGAGCGGGGCGAGCAGGGCACGCTGATCGCGGACCCGGTCGACCCCATCCCGCCCGGTGTAGTAGATGGTGATCTCACCGGCCCGACGCGGGTCAGTGAGCGTGAGACGGAACGACGCAGGCAGGTCGTCCGCGCTCACCCCGCTGACGACGTCGGGCGAGTTGTGGAAGTCACGCTTGAAACGCGCGAACGCATCCGCCTTGTCCTCGTAGCGGATGTCCTGTACCAGAGGGTCTGCGCGCAGGTCGGCTGCGAGGGCATCACGTTCGGCGCCGGAGATGTCGTCCTTCAGGTCGATGACGACCTGGATCCGGTCGAGGAGGAATCCGTCGACCGTGTGGACCTGGGCCCGCAACAGCAGTCCGGCACCGACCAGGGTCAGGCAGATCGTCACAGTGACGATCACCGCGACGGACATCGCCAGATTACGCCGCAGGCTGGTGACACCGATCGCGAGCAGCGGTCCGGCGCGCATGCCGGTCATTTCCTCGTGATCGCTCAGCGGCCCGGGGAGCTGGAGCCTCCCGAACCTGCCGAGCTTGTCGGAGCTGTCGGACGGGCGAAGCCGAGACGGCAGGAACCCCGGGCGTGGAAGAATCATGATTGTGCTGCCCTCGACCCGCTAGAGCGCCGGCCCGTAACCACCACACGCCTGATCGCGCACGAGCGTCCCGTGCTCAAGCTCGACGACCCGGCGGCGCATGGTGTCCACCAGGGCGGCGTTGTGAGTGGCCATGACGACGGTCGTTCCCACCCGGTTGATCGCTCCCAGCAAATTCATGATCCCAGATCCGGTGGCCGGGTCGAGATTGCCGGTGGGTTCGTCGGCGAGCAGCACCTGGGGACGCGCGACCAGGGCCCGGGCCACCGCGACCCGTTGCTGCTCACCGCCGGAAAGCTCGTCGGGGTAGCGGTTCTCCTTGCCGGCGAGCCCGACCAGATCGAGCACTTCGGGTACGACCGTGCGGACCACGTGGCGCGGACGACCGGTGACGTCCATGGCGAAGGCGACGTTACCCGCGGCGGTCCGGTTCGCAAGCAGCCGGAAGTCCTGGAACACGCAGCCGACCTGGCGGCGCAACAGCGGCACCCGGCGGTCGGAGATACGCGCCACGTCACGGCCGGCGAGTTCGACTACGCCGGACGTGGGCCGTTCCTCCCGCAGCAGCAACCGTAGGAAGGTGGACTTGCCCGAGCCCGACGGGCCGACCAGGAAAACGAACTCACCTGCGGTGATCTCGAGGCTGACGTCGTCGAGGGCGGGATGTGTACTGCCTGGGTAACGTTTGGTTACCGATTTCATACGTATCACCACTAGCGCTCCCGACCTCCCTGGACCTCCGAGCACGCAAAAAGAACCATGATCACACATCCTTTGACCAATGAGCATCTGAGCAGACACACTGCGTCAGCAACCGATGCTAGGCCAAGACGCCCTCGCCGTTACCCAACGCGCATGTACGGACTTCGACGTGCTGTCGGGCACGTGCCGGTGGGCACATGCTGGCGCGCGCACCGGATTACCGGTACACCGTTCAACCAGACCTGCCAGCAGGTCCGTCAGCCACGGTTCGGCCACGGCCGCCGGTGTGGGTGAACACCCGACAGGCGGGTAGGTAGACAGCGTCGACTGCTCGCCTGATAGTGGAACTTTCCTTGACCGCCAGACATTGTGCGGGTCAGGCCGTGAACGCGGCGGCCGGACGTTGGCCATCATGGCTCGCCAACCGGACGCAAGGGAGGTCGACGGCATGTGCTGCGAGGACCTGATATGCGCCCGATGCGCCGGACCAGTGGCCGAGGCACGGTGCCCGTCCTGCCGGTCGGCCCGTGACTCGATGCACCACACCTCCTTCGCGATCACTCCGCAACTACTGATCGCTATCGTGGCGGTGCTCCTGATGCTGCTGGTTCTGCTGGCCGCCCATCACGGCTGAGTCGGGAGCCGGGCAGCCCTGTCCTCGGGCGTTCCAAGGCACGCACGGCGTGAACGGAACGTTGGGACAGGTATCCCGTATGGAGGCGATGCACCGTCGCCGGCCGTCAGGATGTTGACCATGAGGAGAGCAGATGCCGTTCGTCAGCATGCTGCGGCCGCGCGGTTGCGCCGGCCGAGCAGCGGGCGGCCGCGGTCCCGCCGGTGGAACCCTGCTCGCCTGCACGGCTGCAACTGTCATCGGGTTGGCCGGCATCGTCCTTGCCGGCTGTGCCTCGACCGATCCTTCCCGGGCGGGGGATCCCGCGGACACCTCCACCGGCTCCGGCCAGAATGGTTCACAAAGGCCGGAGACGGTTGCCAGCGGGTTGCGAGCACCATGGGGCCTGGCGTTCCTTCCCGATCGTTCCGCGCTGGTGGCCGAACGCGACAGCGGCCGCATCATGCAGGTGCCGGCGAATGGCGGCGTGCCCACCGAGGTCATGCGCATTCCTGACGTCGCGACCGACGCCGGTGAAGGCGGCCTGCTCGGTCTGGCGGTCTCCCCCAGCTATGCCACCGACCACGTCGTGTACGCCTATTACACCACCGACACCGACAACCGGATCGTGAGATTCCCACTGCCGTTGGGCGATGCACCGCGTGCGACCGTCGAACCGATTCTCGCGGGGATCGCGAAGGCCACGGTCCACAATGGTGGGCGTATCGCATTCGGACCCGACGGCATGCTCTACGCTGGTACGGGTGACGCCTCGGAAAGGGCCAGGGCTCAGGACGCGTCCAGCCTGAACGGCAAGATTCTGCGGATGCGTCCCGACGGTTCGGTACCGGCCGACAACCCCGACCCGCACTCGCTCGTGTACAGCCTCGGCCACCGCAACGTCCAAGGCCTGGCTTGGGACTCCGCCGGCCGGCTGTGGGCTACCGAGTTCGGCCAGAACGCCTACGACGAGGTCAACCTGATCCAGGCCGGGCACAACTACGGATGGCCCATTGTCGAGGGCAGGGGCGACACCGACGGCGGGCGCTTCACCAACCCCTTCGTCACCTGGACACCCACCGAGGCATCCCCGAGTGGGGCCGCGATCATCGGCAGCACCCTGTACGCGGCCGCACTCCGCGGCGAGCGGCTGTGGGTCGTTCCTCTTGACGGAAAGGGTGCCGGCACACCCCATGCCCTTCTGAACGGCGAAGTCGGACGCCTACGCACTGTTGTGGCTGCTCCTGATGGGTCACTATGGGTTACGACCAGCAACACTGATGGACGTGGTTCACCACGCGACAGCGATGACAGAATCCTGCGTCTCACCTCGTTCTGATCGCCGTGAACCGGCCCCGGCAGACAGCCCGATGACGTCCCGATTGTTCGGATCTCCAGGCGGGTACGAACCAGGACTGTCCAGCCCCGGCGCAGGCCTGCGTGCCAGTACGTCCGGCCGGGACTCGGCGGACGCTGAGGCGGGAGGCGGTGACACGACCGACCGCAACACGACTGAGCGTGATACCTCTGCCCTCGACGGATCCGGACCCACGCGTGCCGGCGATCCGGCCAGCGAGGGCTGGACGCTGCGCTACCCCAGCGGCACAGTGCTGGTCGTGGCCGGCATCCCCGGAGCCGGCAAGAGCACGCTCATCCGACGCATGTTCGGCGACACCACGGACGTGCGTGAGTGTGGCCAGGACGCCGGGCCGCTGGTGCTGGACTCCGCGGGCGTCCGGACCGCCCTGCGGGCCCGGTTCGGGCCTCGCGCGCCGTACCGGCTTTACCGGCCCGCGGTGCACACCCTGCACTACGCCCGGATCGCGTGGATGACGGCCTGGCACCGTGGGGACCTCGTCGTCCACGAGTGCGGGACGCGGCGATGGGCGCGCCAGGCCATCACCGGACTCGCCCGGTTACGTCACCGGCCCGCTTACCTCATTCTGATCGACACACCGCCGGCGGATGCGCTCGCAGGGCAACGGGCACGGGGCCGGACCGTGCGCTCTCGCGCGTTCCGACGCCACGAACAGGCGTGGGCCCAGCTTCGCAGCGCGGACCCGGCAGCGCTGTACCGCGAGGGATGGTCGTCGATCCAGATCATCGACCGCCGCAGCGCACGCACCCTGACCGCGATCCGTTTCGACTGACTGCAGCGAGATCCGATACATCCGTACGTCCGACCGGGGTCCAGCCGATGCCTCCCCTCCACCGGGGCGCACACCGTGGTCATGTGTCGTCGGTGGCGAACCCGAGTGCCTCGTCCGTGGCGTGCATGACCTCGTCGAACTCAAGACCCATGCCGAGCAGCAGGTCCACGGCGGCCGAACGGACCTGGCCCACAATCATCACGGCGGGCAGCGTCTGTTCCGGCGACAGTGCCTGCGCGGCCAGCCGGACGGCCCGCATGGCGCTGCGGTGTGCGTCCGCTCGCGCGGACTCGACCTGCAGGGCCGTCGTCCGCGCCCGCGTTCGCGTGCTCCTGTCCCGATGTGCCCCGGCTTGCTCCCCGACCAGCGCTGTCAGATATCCGCCCAGCGCGCGGACCGCCTCGGCGAGCTGACTGGTTGCGTCGACGAGTGTCGGCGATACCGGGCCGCCCAGCCTCAGCAGCATGGCCGCGGACCGGGCGAGGACACGGACGTTACGCACCGCGTAATCCATCTTGGTGGCGGCTTCGCTGTATGCCGCCAGTGACGGCGGACGACGCCGGCGCAGGATGGTGAGCCGGGCCGACTCCTCGGCCACGGCAACCGCATCGTGGAACGCCGCGACCGCGGGATCGACGTTGCGCGCGTCGTCCAGCGCCTGCCTGGCAGCGTCGTGATCCTCGGCTTTCAGCGCGGCCGCGACGCTGTCGAGGACGTCGGCCAGCCGCTCGAACACCGGCGAGGACTCGTCGGCCAGCTCGGTCAACGGATCAGCGCGCAACGGAAGCTGGTTGACGGCGATGGCGACGGCGCCGCCGACCAGCGCGTCGAAGAACCGGGCAGGGACGAGGCTGCCGTCTGTCGGCGTGGTCACGGCGACGTAGATGGCGGATACCGCTCCCTGCACCATGAGAATCACCCCGCCGCCGAGGAAGGCGGCCACGGACAGCGTGAGAACGGTGACAGCCACCACCGACCAGACGCTGGTCGGGCCGGCGGCACGGGCGATCACGTCGGCTGTCAGCACGCCCACCGCGACACCGACCCAGATGTCCAGGGCCCGCCGGATCCGCTGCCCGCGGGTGACCCCGAGAACGATCAGCGCGGCGGCCGGCGCGAAGAACGGCCGATCGTTCCCGACGAGATGCACGCCCAGCAACCAGGCCACGGTCGCGGCAAGGCCCGCCTCGACGATCGCGTCCACGGAGTCGCGTAATCGCCGCAGGCCCTGCGTAAGCCATGACCGGGCCGCCCGCAGCCGGCCCACCCATGGCCGGGTCACCTGTGACTGGGGCCCGGATGGCCGGGGTTCGGGTGACCGCTCGGGCGTGGCCGTCGGGCTGGTATCCACCGCGGTCGCCGGTCGACGCTCATGCTGAGTCATCGTCGTGGCTCCGGTTCTGCTCGGCGGTTCGGGCAGGACCCGTCGGAGGGCCAAAGGTAGCGCGATCATGCTTTTCTCGCGCTGCCGAAGGCCCAACTCCCCGGTCGCCGAGAGTTGATCATCATGTGGAGCGGTCGCCACGGAATCAAGCCATCTTCTCCCGGAAAGCCGCGATCTGCTCCCGCACAGTGACGACCTCTCCGATGACGATGACGGCCGGCGGCTGGATGCCGGCCTGCGCGGCCAGGGTTGGGATGTCGGCGAGCGGGCCGGTAACCACCTGCTGATCGCGGCTGCCGCCGTTGCAGATCACCGCGGCCGGAGTCGACGGCGCACGCCCGCGCTTGATCAGCTCCGCGGCGATCCGCTCCAGCGCACCGATGCCCATGAGGATGACGACCGTCCCGGCGCCGGTCGCCACGGCATCCCAGTCGACCGTCGAGCCCGGATGCGACGGGTCGACATGGCCGGACACGATCGTGACGTCCTGGGTGATCCCACGGTGGGTGATCGGAATACCAGCCATCGCGGGCACCGCTGTCGCGCTCGTCACCCCCGGGACAACCTCGCAGGGCACCCCGGCGGCCGCACAGGCCAGCGCCTCCTCACCACCACGGCCGAAAACGAACGGGTCGCCTCCTTTGAGGCGCACCACCCCCAGACCGCGCCGGGCCCGTTCCACGATCACCTGGTTGATCTGCCCCTGGGTGAGGTTGTGGCCGTGCGGCGCCTTACCCGCGTCCACGATCTCGACCTCGGGTCGCAGGTCGTCGAGCAGCGCCCGGGGAGCAAGCCGGTCGACGACCACCACGTCCGCGCGACGCAGGAGCTCCAGACCCCGGACGGTGATCAGGTCGGGATTTCCCGGACCGCCGCCGACGAGCGCCACCCAGCCGCCCGCCGTGCGGTGGGCCTGCGTGTCCCGGTCCGTGGTCATGCCCGGACGGATCACCCCGCCCAAAGCTGTCGCATGCTCGTCGCTGCCGCCCCGCCCGGCTGCCGCCGGTGGATCCGTATCGAATCTGCCCACGATGAGAGTGTGCGTCCTGTAGCGCGGAAAAGCCGTAGATGGGTTCCGTCGCCATGGCAGCGGTTTCCACCCACGGGTGCGGAAGCCGTAGGTGGGTTCCGTCGCCATGGCAGCGGTTTCCACCTACAGCTTCCGTCTACCTGACGGCGATGCGGCGCAGACCGCAGAGCACGAGGGCGACCATCTCGTCGGTGTCGTCCGTGGTGAATAGCACCTCGTTCTCAGCCTGGTCAAGGCCGTTGGCGAGCGCCCGCGGACCAGCAGCCCGCAGCTCCTCGAGCAGGCTGTCGTAGTCGACCGGCGCGCCGGCACGGGCTGCCTCCGCCACGAGCTCGGCGTACTCCGGTCGAGCCGCGACCTGGCTGTCCAACTCCAGGTCATGGGGCCGCCCGCCGTTGACGGCCTCGATGACCCGCTCGCTGCAGCCGCCGAACCCACCCAACAGGAACAGCGGCCGCCCGGCTCGCAGGGTGAGCACGGCCTCCTCCAGCAGGCCGGGGTAGAACCCCGAGCCGACGACGACAGCGCCGCCGAGCATCACCCGCGCGTCGGTCTCGGCAGCCATGCGTTCACGCATCGCGGTCAGAGCGCGAGCCCGCTTCCAGCGCGCCACCACCGTTGCCGGGTCACCGCGCAGATCCGGGTCGTCGGGGCTGATGTCGGCCGGCGGAGGCACATCGACCACCGTTGCGACGTCAACGAGTTCGGCCCGCTCGTCCACACCGAACCGGAGGAACAGATGCCACGCCAGGTAGTCGGTCACCCGCTCCGGCCCGGGTCGACCGGGCAGGTCGTAGGTATCGACAAGATCGAACAGGACCCGGCTGTACCCGCCGAGCCGCAGGTCACCGCCGTAGGCAAGGGAGCCTCCAGCGGCCAGGACATGCCGCGCGATCTCGACGAAAGCATGTCGCTGGTGAGGCACCCCCAGACCCCGCCGGGCAAGATCCGGACTATCGGAGACCGAGACGGCCACCCGGATGTCCGCGAGCGAACTCACGCCAACCTCCCAGCACACCCCGTTACCGTGGGTCTCATCATGTCGAGAACAGCATCGTCGGAGTCACTGCCCGCAGCGAATCATCGAGCTTCTCCAGCAACCGGCTCTCCTCGGTACCCAGCGGTGGATCAGGATATAGAAGATCGACCGAGGACGAGCTCCTGGCGGAATGCCGTGGCAGGTCAAGGAGAGTCAACAGTTCAGGCGGCCGTACCAGCAGGAGCGAGGGCAGGGTGACACCGTGCTTGCCGCACATCTCGGCGGCCCGCAACGGAAAGTACCGGTGCCTGAGTGTCTCGGTCAGCAGAACGCCCACCAAACGGTCGAGAACGGTCCGCGAATCACTGTGCCACCGGATGGTCGGAACGTTGCCAAGATACGGGAAGGCCCGCACCGACCTGTCCGTGATCGCATCCAGGACGACCACCGGCATGGACGCCCGCTTCGCACTGAGGAACTCCCGCTGGCACCACAACCGCGAACTGTAGGAGTCCGAGTTCACCGCGAGCATCGCGCAACCCGTGGCCGTGGCATCGAGAATGTCGGCAAAAGGGTCTCCGCCGGCAATATGGTGCGCGTCCAGGAAGTCGTCGACATCGGTCTCGAGCCGAAGATGCCGAGCCACCTCCCTGGCAATTTCACCACCGTCCCCGGAAGCATAGCTGATAAATACCCGGACCGGGTCCGCGACACTGATCTGACGACACACCCGGTGAACGACCTGGTTCAGGAAGACCTGTTCACGAAGATGCGCCGGCATCGTGTGCAGATCGACGACGTCGACGTCTGCCACGACGGGAATCCGGGCGAAGTTGGGAGTGAGCGCGAACGGCAGGAGCCAGTTACCGGGCCCGGCACCGACGGCGCGCAAAAGTTCCGCGAGATAATCACGCCAGCCCGCACTCACCAAACCATTGTCGATGAGCAGGACGACGACATTGCGTTCGGCCCGACTGAGATCAACAGGCGGCGGCACGTCGATGGCCCACTGCGCGCCACGACCGTCCGGGCGGTCCGCATGGACGTCACGACCAAAGGCAGCACGATCATTTCTATCGCGCCGCCTGAGGTCGGCAGGGACATCAGCGGACCCGCCGCTCGACCAGTAACGCACCGGAATTCCCAACGACCGCGCGTTCGGCTGCGACGGGTCAGCCGTCAGATGCGTGAAAACAGCGCGGGCGAGCTGGTCGGCTTCCAAGCCGCCGGAACGCCAGACCACGTGCACGGCGACGGGCGACCGCCTGGGCGGGGTTACCAACGGTCATCAATCGGATCGGGATGCATTCCGGCACAATAATCCGGTGTGGCAGCGGGGGTATCGGGACCCCGCCGATAGGCAGGATGAGCATCCCGTGAGCGTGGGCACCGTCCCCACCCACCCCGGCTGTCGCATGACGCCCCGCGAACATCCCGTGCAGCCGGTCGGCGGACCAGGTCGTGCAGGGCTGCAGCACATTCCGTCGGCGCGGGGCCGGTCACGCCGAGAACAGCATCGTCGGTGTCATCAGACGCATTCTCGGCTCGAACTCGTGCAACAGACGCGTCTCCTCGGCGTCCAGCGGAGGATCTGGGTAGACGACGGTCAGATCCGCCTCTACCGAGCCGGTACGGCGGCGCAACTCAAGCAGAGTGAGCGGCTCGGGCGGTCTGGAAAGACAGTAGTACGGCAGGTCGACACGCTGCAGCCGGGATAGCCAGGCCACCTGGCGAGGAAAATACCGATGCCGGAACGACTCGGCAAGGAGAAGACCCAGCAGCCGCTCCATGACGAGCGGCGAGTCAGGCTTCCACCGCAGTGTCGGAATGTTTCCGAGATAGGGTGAGCGACGCTCGTCGCCGTCCTCGACCGCGTCCAGCAGAACAATCGGTCCGAGCTCACGCTTGGCTTTGACGACCTCGTGCCTGCACCATCCCCGTGAACTGTAGGAGTCGGTCACGATCGCCAGGAAGGTCGACGCGGAGATCGCCCGGTCTATTGCCTCGACGAGCCGCTCACCGGCGGCAATACTGTGCACGTCGAGGAAATCACCGATGTCCGTGTAGTCATGCAGGTACTTCCGTACGGCCAGCGCCACACCCCGACCGTCCGTCGACGCGTGGCTGAGCAGTACGGTGAGCGGAGAATCGTCGTCGGTGACGTGTCGAAAGAGTCGGTGCAGGATTTTGTTCACAAAAACCTGGTCACGCAGTTCGAGATCTGTTTCGTAGAGCCTGAGACAGTTCATGTCCGAGATCGACGAGGTCCGGTCGACCTTCCGGGTGAGCAGAACCGGCAGCAGCCAGTGACGAGACGACGTCGAGACCATGCCGACGAGGTCGGAGACATAGTCGCCCCAACCTCCGCTCATCAGCCACGCGTCGACAAGCAGGACCACGATATTGCGTTCGGCCCGCTCGAGATCGACAGCCGGCGGCGGATCGTCCCGTCCCGGCGACAGCGGATTCGGAGCGGACGTCCAGAAACGCACTGGCACACCGAGGCCCCGTACCCGCGGACGCCACGGATCAGCGCACAGGAACTTGAAGGCGACACCAGCGAGATGTTCGCCGAGGAGATTTCCACCATGCCAGACCACGTGCACCGCAACAGGCGATCGCCTGGCAGCGGTTACCAACGGTCATCAACCGGGTCAGGATGCACTCCGGCACAATAACCGGGCAGTCACGCATGCATCAGAACGCAACCCTTCCTGAGCTCACGTCCAGCTCGATCTCGGGTCCAGCCCAAGACCAGACACAACCCGACGTCAGGTACGACGGCGCCGTGCCGGAACCGCCGCGGACGCCCGGCCGCGCTCCGGCTGTTCGTTGCACGCCGGCTTCCTGACGCCGCCGGCGGCTTCACGCCTCCGGTATCCGATCGCCCCTGGCGGGGGCCGCCGTCGGGACTATCCCTGCTGCTCCGCGGTCCGTCGCCAACGGATCTCTGCGTCGATGAACTCGTCGATGTCGCCGTCCAGCACCGCTGCCGTGCCGGACGTCTCGACCTCGGTCCGCAGGTCCTTCACCATCTGGTACGGGTGCAGGACGTAGTTGCGGATCTGGGAACCGAAAGAGACGTCCTGGGGGCCACCGGTCAGCCGCTGCTTTTCGGCAGCCTCCTCGGCGCGCCTGCGTTCGAGTAGTTTCGCCTGGAGCACCATCATGGCCGCAGCCTTGTTCTGCAGCTGGCTGCGTTCATTCTGGCAGGTCACCACGATGTTGGTGGGCAGATGGGTGATCCGCACCGCGGAGTCGGTGGTGTTGACGCCCTGCCCACCCGGCCCGGACGAACGGAAGATGTCGATCCGCAGTTCCTTGTCGTCGATCTCGACATGGTCGGACTGCTCGACCGCGGGCGTCACCTCAACCCCGGCGAACGAGGTCTGCCGCCTGTTCTGGTTGTCGAAGGGGCTGATCCGCACGAGCCGGTGGACGCCGTGCTCGCTGCGCAACGTCCCGTACGCGTAGGGAGCTTTGATCTGGAACGTGGCGGACTTCAGGCCCGCCTCCTCCGCCTCGGAGGTGTCGAACACCTCGGTGGCATACCCGTGCCGTTCGGCCCACCGCAGGTACATACGCAGCAGCATCGCGGTCCAGTCGGCGGCGTCCACGCCGCCGGCACCGGCCGAGAGCTGGATGATCGCGTCACGCTCGTCGTACTCGCCGGACAGCAGGGTGCGGACCTCGAGCGCGGAGATGTCGCGGGCCAGCGTGGGCAGGTCGTTCGCAGCCTCGGCGAGCAGGTCGTCATCCCCCAGATCGAGGGCGGCGATGACGTCGTCGAGACGTCTGCGCAACGCTTCGACCCGCGAGATGTCCCCACGCACCGACGACAGCCGCCGGGTCACGGCCTGGGCGCGGTCCTGATCACTCCACAGCTGCGGGTCTGCTGCCTCGCGCTCCAGGTCGGCTGCGCGACGCCGGAGGCTATCAAGATCAAGGACGGCTTCGATCCCGGCGAGCGTCGCGTCGAGAGCCTTGATCTCCTCTGTGATGTCGGCGGCCATGAGACCCACCTTACCGTCGGACGCACCCCACCCCCATCCATACAGATCTTGATTTTCCATCCGGTACGGATCACGGCTTGCCGGCGGCGCGGAGCGCGGCTTACCGGCATCCCCGCCCGGCCCGGCATGCCGCCCGACGGGCCGTGGGACGGGCACGGGCCCCCGTGCACCGAAGGCCGCGGGAAGCAAGCACGTGAGAGCGCATGGAGGGAACATGGGAAGCGTGGGAAGCACGGTCGTGGCCACGAAACCGCGTCGTCCGCACCTGCCGTCCCAGCACAATCGCAGCGGCGTCATCCGGCAGAAACGCCAACACGCAAGACGAAATAACGAGGAAACAATGTTACGGAAAAGAAACGGCGTTACAGGTCGGTAATTCACTCCGGCACGACCCGCGATCCGACGGCGATCAGCCCGTCGGCGCAATAGGCCTGAGAGACGTACAACACACTCCCGCATCCCGGCACGGAAGCGGCAGGCGTTCCGAAACGCTATCTTTAGTAACCAGTGGCCTCTTCGGTCTGGACGTGGTGACGTCGCGAGTGCCCTTCCAGGGCTTGCCGGAATCAGCACCGGTGAGCACGGGGAGTCCCCTGTCACCGCCCCGTCACCCTTCGGGTGGGAAGAGGACCACGGCAATATGGCCCGCACGAGCCCGAAGGACGCCGACATGCCTGAGCCTGCCGACCGACGACGGGTGCTCGCGGCCACCGTGGCTCCCATTGTCGCCATGACCGACCAGGCAAACACCAGCGACCTGCACGAAGCCTGCGCACAGGCCCTGGAACAGGCGCTGGACACCTATGAGACGTCCGACCTGGCCGGTATCCTCTCCGGTCTGACGGCTCTGGAGGAGACCATGCGCACGGTGCCACGTGCGCGGCGGCTGCGGGGGTCGGTAGCGCTGGACTGGATGCGGCTGCACGCGGCCGTGACCACCACCATGGCGGGAGCAGCCTACGACCAGGGCCGCCACAGCGATGCCATGTCGCTGGCCGATCGGGCGGCGACGGTGGCTCGCGCGGCCGGCGACGGACCGCTCGCCGGCCGCGCGCTGACCGTCCGCGCCCGGGTGGTGCGCCAGCACAGCCCGGCGGTGGCGCTGCAGATTGCCGATGCCGCGGGCCGCATCGCCGGAACAAGCCCGGCCCGAGCCCTGGTCGCCGGCAAGGTCTCGGCCAGTTCGTATGCCGCGGTCGGCGACGTCGCCGGGGTCCGGCGCTCGCTGGCTCACGCCTGGAAGATCATGGAAATGCTGGACAGCTCCGCGCAGGGACGTCCGGGATTCGCGCTCGACACCTACTCCCCCGCGGACCTCGCGCTCGCCTCCGCCGAAGCGTTGACCACCGTCGGTGTCGCCGAGGACGCCGAACCCCATCTTGAGCGGGCCTCCGAGCTGATCACGAACAGCGGGCAGACCGGGATGGTGATCTCGGTGTACATGGCGCGGGCCCGGGCAGCGCTCAGCCGCGACCGTCCGGACCCCTACGAGGCCAAGCACCATGCCTCACGGGCGGTGAGCCTCTCCCTGCAACGGCCGGCGGAATGGGTCGCTCGGCTCGTGCACGACATCTCCGCGCTCGCCACCAGACGCACCGGCCATGACATGGACGACCTGATCGCCACCACGTCCCCCTGGTTCTGAGGCGTCCCCTGGTTCTTGCTGCTGGTTCCTGCTGACCGTTGGCGAGTCGCCGCGCTCCGTAGGCACACCGTGCTGCGTGCTCGGGCGTGGCCGGGCAAGCTGTGGCCTCGAGCAGCTCGTCGAAGTGGGCGTGTTCGTCCGTGGTGACCGGCACATCGTTGTGCTGATCATTCATCGTCCTGATAACCCGTCGCCACAGGGTCCAGGCGGCAGCGCTGGGGTCCGGGAGGCTTCGGCTGCCGGTCCTCATCCGCATGGCATGTGTACCCCGCTGCTGAACAGAATGAACCGCCTGTTGAACCGCCGGCACCCGCGGCGCGGATTATAACCACGTAGCCGAGACGTCCACCCCTGACAACTTACAGGATGTCCGCTCCGGAGATCTCGGGAGACACTTCGGGACGTCAGCAAAACGGATACGAAGTCGGGAGTCGGCCTCATGCGCTTCCCGTGGAAAATGCTCGTCGCGGTGGCGGCCGTCCTGTTCATGACAACCGCGATCGCGCTCACCGTCGCCCTCGGCCGTAATGGGCCGGAATCGCGGCCGGCGGCGATCTCATCTGCCGATCTGACTACCCTGGAATTCGCCGAGCGGATCGATGTCGGGAAATGCATGGCGGACCGCGGATTCCGTTACCTGCCCGAACCGCCGACACCGGCCGAACGACGCTTCACATACGTGCTGGACGACGTGGCCTGGGCCCGCCAACACGGCTACGGAATCGTCCCGGCTTCCGATGTCGCAGTCACCGGAACCAACGAGAGATATTTCGCGAGCCTGTCCCCGGACCGTCGCGTACAGGCCGTGGCAGCACTCGCCGGTTCTCATGGCGAGGTTACCGTGAGCGTTCCAGGCGGTGGCGTAGTCGGATCGGCGACGGACGGCTGTACGGCACTGGCCCAGCAACGACTGTACGGTGATTTCCCGACCTGGTTCCACGCAAAAATCATCACGGCGAATCTCGAACTGTCGTATGTACCTCGCGTCCGGTCGGACCCGGCTTTCATCCGGGCGCTCGGCGAGTGGAGCCGGTGTATGGGCGGACGTGGGTTTTCCACGACCGGCCCCAACAACCTCGCCGAACAGCTCTCCGACCGGATCCGAGGCCGGACCACCGCTGACGCCCGGGACCTGGAAATCGAAACTGCCGTCGCCGAGGCGACGTGCGCACGGCAGACGCTCTTGGCCACAACGGCTGAGGGGCTGGACCGGCGCTACCGGACCGAAACCGAGGCTCGATACCACTCGGAAATCCAGATCCGTGACCGGCTGCGGGAAGCCGCCCTGCCACACGCACGACAGATCGTCTCCGCGTACCGGCCGGGCTGATGTCACACGACCTCCCGCGGACCTCCCGCGGACCTCCCGCGGGTAGGCACACCGGTTTTCGTTCAGAACCACCACAACCAGGAGGAAGATGATGGACCGAGCACACAGGACGCATGGGACGGCGGATCAGACGCGCAGGAGGAGTTGGCGCCGGCGCACCGCAGGAGTCGGTGTCGCGACCGCGCTGGCGCTCAGCGCAGGCGGCGTGGGAATGGCATCGGCCGCTCAGGCGGCCGACGGCTACTTCCGCGTCTGGGAGCACAACGGCGCCGGAGGCGCGGGCTGCGCATGGTTCGGAGATGACGCCGACTACCGATACAACACCGACTGCGGGAACTTCAATGACCGCGTCTCCTCGCTGAAGAATGACGGTTACCCGGGCGCCTTCGAGGATGTCCAGATCTTCGAGGACATCAACTACCGGGGCGCCTCCATCTGCGTCCCGAACGGTGCGTATTGGAGCAGCATGCCGGCCGGCTGGAACGACCGGGTGTCGTCGCACAAGTGGGTGAATGCCTGCTGACACCGATCGGCTGTCTCTCCCTGCCGGTCCGCGGCCCTCACCGCGGACCGGCATCGGCTTGTCCAAGCCCGTACGCGTCGGGAATCTTACAGAGCGCACCCGCAAGGCTACGGTTACCTTATAGTGACAGAAAGCTACGGAGCATCTGGTTCTTCTGGGAGGACGGCGTGAGCTACCTGGTCGTTCAGCCATCCGCAGGACCGTCGGACGCTGGTGAATCGGGCCAGCTCTACAACCTCGCCGCAGGGCAGGCACTCACCTTCGGTCGTGGCGCTCCCGGGATCGACGTGGACCTCGTGTTTTCGAATCCGGGCATCTCACGACTCGCCGGAGAAATCACAGCGGTCTCCGACCACTGGAGGCTGACCAATTTCAGCGACACAAGCTCCTATGTGGTCGACAACATCGAAGGCGGCGGCGAGCACGTCCGGGTCGCGCCTCGCAGGCTTGCGGCGCCCATCCCGTTCGAGTTGGCGCGGATCATCATCCCGACACCCACCGGCGGCTGGAGCATCACCGTGTTCGCGCCCGGACAGGCGTTCGTGACCTCCCAGGCCACCGAGGAACACGGCCTCGCCGAAGAACCGACCGCGGACGCATTCAGTCTGGACGAGACTTCCCGGTATTTCCAGGTGCTTGTCGCCCTGTGCGAACCAAGGCTGCGGGACGCGACCAGCGCGGCGGTACCCACCACCGCCCAGATCGTCGAGCGGCTTGCCCTCGACCGTCGACGACCCCCGCTGACCTCGGCCGCGGTCACGTATCACATCGACTACCTGGCCCGTCACAAGCTTCGCACCCACCCGTTCGAGGAGTTGGGCGCCGGCCGCGACACCGCTAAGCGGGACACGCTCGTCGTGGTGGCCCTGCGGTTCGGCCTTGTCGGCTCGGAACATCTCGCGCTGCTGCCGCCACGTAGGCGAACCGATCGGATGGCGGGTGGTTACGGCGCCGCTGCGATGCCGTGACCGGGATAGCTGAGGTACCCGCCCGGATGGATGACAGCCCGGTCTTGGCAATTGGCATCTCTCGACCGGGAAAAGGCTGGGCGGTAGATGTGCCCACGGGCTTGCGGGTGGGCCGATGGGTGGTGACAAGCCCGATCGCTACCGGCAGCTGGGGCTCGGTCTATGCAGCTCGGCGGGCCGACAATGAAGAAGACGGGGCACGGGAGCAGCCCGGTATCCAAGGCGACGCGGCCGATGTGGTCGATACGAACAGTACGGTCGGCACTGACGGCGACGGCGACGGCGACGGCGACGGCGACGGCGAAACCAACGTGGCCATCAAATTCCTCCCCTCGTCAATGCTCACTCCGGGCCGGCGCGGCCTGTTCACGGCGATCGTCGACCGAGAGGTGCGTTTCAGCCGCCGTGCCAACCACCCCAACATCGTTCGTACCTTCGAGATCGTCACCTTACACTCGGATGATCCACTCCTGGATGGCGCTGTATGCCTGGTCATGGAGCGTGCGGCGGGGTCGCTGGCCCACCGCTGGTCGGCCGTGGCCGAAGCCGAGTCGGCTCGCATCATCCGCCAGGCAGAACCACGCGGGATCCTGCTGGGGGTTGCCGAGGCCTTACGCAACATCCACGAGTCCGGATGGGTACACGCGGATCTCAAACCGAGCAACATACTGATCAATGCCGACGGTGACGCACGCATCGCCGACTTCGGCCTGAGCAGCGAGCTCGACGGGACACACGCATATGCTCCGCCACGCGCCGGGTCATGGGAGCACGTGCCGCCGGAGTGGTGGAGCGAGCGGCTCGCGCCATCCGGTACCCCGGTACGGACCAGTCAGGACGTCTGGGCCTTTGGCGTGATCGTTCATCAGGTCCTCACCGACGGCGTCCATCCTTTCCCCGGGGCGACGGCATCCGCCCGAGCTGAAACGGTACGTGCCTATGGAGCCGGTTTGGTGGAGCTCCAGCCGGCCCCGGTGATCCCGACGCAGTGGGCGGAACTCATCAGAGCCTGCCTGGACCGGGATCCGAGCCGCCGACCGTCCGCCGCGGACGTAGCGGACCGGGTACGGGCGCTGCCGCTCCCGGGTTCGTCCGCGCTTCCTGAATTCCCTGAGAAAAAGGACGACGTGGTCAGCCACGGGCGCCGTCTTCGGCGCCGCATGGACGCTGCGGTCGCCGTCGTCCTCACCTGTGGTGTAGCCGGTGGGCTGTGGACCGCCGGTGTCATCGGCTCCGGTACCAGCCGAACCGGTCGACCTGCCGTCGTCAGCCAGCCGTCGGATTCGCCGCATCCCCTGCAGATACGCGCCCTGCAGATACGCGTCGACCATGACTGCAAGATGTCCACATGCACCCTGCGACAACCAGTGTTGTTCCTGACCTCGGGCGCGAGCCCTTCAGGCATAGTGGAAACCACGGTGACGGGGCCGGACGGCGTCGACCGGAACACAGCCAAACCAGGCGCATACAACCCGTTCGGACGGGCGGACGGTAACGGGAGGAAAACCGGCCGGTGGAATTACGAAGCCGGTGACCCCTTCGGCATGTGGACGGTTACGGTGCGGGACGTCCAGACGGGGATACAAGCCGTCACCACTTTCCATGTCCTGAATGAATGAAGTAATGAATGAAGTGCCATGCCCTGAATGAGGTGGGAAACACCGCGCAACCGCCGCGCCACGCGCGTTGATCGTCCAGACTCAGGGGGCGGGCAGGCGGACGAGCGACTGGGCGTCCGCGCTGGCTGTGACGGTCACCGGGCCGATCCCGAGGATGGTCACCACCGGCAGGTCCACCGTACGGGTACCGGTCACCCGGACCGTCGCCGGATCCAGCAGTTGCGCGGTCAACGTCATGCGTCCGGACGGGTCGGCGTCGCTCTGGTACTGCGCGACAATCGCGGCGACCTCCGCCAGCGGTAGCCGCTGGAGATTCCCGGTCGAGGTGTAGATCGCCGTCTCGTCGACGCTCTGTGCCGCGGCAAGCGCCGCACCGTCCGCGGCGGAGGCAAGCGAACGCCTGGCCAGGTACACCGTGGACACGTCGGTCACCACGATCGCCAGCATCAGCGCGACAAGGACGTAGCCAAGGGTGAGAACCAGGATCGTGCCGTCGTCCTGACGCCGCCCCGCGCGGACGCCCCGCCTGGCACGCACCGCGGGCGAACCGGGCCGGTTCGCCCGCCCGCCGGGACGCGCCGGTAGGCATCCACAACCACGACGGGCTTCCAGTCCCAGGCGCATAGGACGTTTGCGCAGGTCAGCGCGCATCCACATCCCCTTTGGTCCTATCTGGGCCATACCGTCCGCGCGATCTTCATCGAGCCACTCGGCGTCCACGATTTTCCGTGTCCGATCCGCCGAGTACCGGTCACAGGGTGAGAGTAGGTCCTCAGCATCTCAAAGGGGTTGAGGTGGTCCATTCGGAACCCCGCCACGGTCACCTGAAGGTCACCCGAATCACCGCCTCACCACCTGTCTCAGCCGGTCTCCTTCCAGGACCTATCCGGCTCCCCCGGGGAGACCGCGGACAGCAGGGAAAGCCGGCTGGCGATCCGCCCGATGTCGATCGGCAGGCCGTCACCGCTGAGCACCTCGTCCAGCGGCGCGGCTGCGACGAGGAACAACCGTGCATCCTTGTCACAGAGAATGTCGACGACATTGGCGAATCGCTGCCGGGCGTCCCGGCCGACCTCTTCGAAACGGGGCAGTCCCGAGATCACCCAGGTCGTGAAACGGCCGGCGAGAATCAGGTAGTCCGTCGTGGACCTGGCCGTGTCGCACACATCGAAGAAGTCGAACCAGACGAGATCGTCACGGGCCGCCAAAGCCCGGATCCGCCGGTCGCCCACGTCGAGCACGGTGGTTTCCTCCTCGGAGGGGGTCTCCAGGCCCACGTCGCGGAGCTGGGCGTCCCTGCCGGGCCACACGTAGACCCCGGTCTCGAACCGTGACCGGGGCCCGCCCGACCAGGAGCGGCCACGGTAGTCCCGCGGACCGGCGAGCTCGACCACGTCCATCGTCCGCTCGATCTTCTCGATCATAGGCACGAATAGATGGTGGTAGATCGGGTTGGGCAACAGGCCATCCGGCGGATAGTTGGACGTGACCAGCAGAGTGATCTTCTTCTCGAACAGTGACGTGAACAGCCGGCTGATCAGCATGGCGTCGCCGGCGTCGTGGACGTGGAACTCGTCGAAACACAGCAGGCGGAAGTTGTCGAGGAGCTCCTCGACCGCGAAATCCACCGCCTGGGGTTTCCTCCGGTGCCGGGAGTAGGCCGCGTGGAACTGGCGGAAGAAGTCATAGAAATGCACCCGGTGCTTCCTGTCCGTCGGCACGGTCTCGTAGAAGACATTCATCAGCCAGCTCTTGCCCCGACCGACCGGACCCCAGAGGTAGACCCCGCGCGGCTGCCGACCGAACGGGCCCCGCCACCGCGGTATCTCAGCGCCCAGCTGGGCGAGCCGGTCGACGACCGACACCTGCGCGGTGTCCAGCTCGAACCCGGACCGCCGAGCGGCATCCCCGAAGCGCTCCGCAAACCGACCCACGTCCACGTGTTCACCGGCCACGGGCACACCGGTTACGCTGTTCTCCGATCGACGCGGCCCGGGCTGAGCCCGGAGAGAACATCCCGCTCGAGGTCGCGTTGACCGAGTTCGGCGACAGCAACCTGATCGTCTCCTGACAGACCCAGACCTGGTCGTGGTGTCCCACAGGATCAGGATCCGCCCGGCCACCCATCTTCTCGGGACAGCGCAGCGGTTTGTTCAAAACTCCTGTTTCGATTATCAGAATCATAAGATCTCCGCAGGCTGGAGTACCGTCATCAATCCTGGCCAGAGGGTCCTGGAAAAACCTCCCAGCGATCAGTAACCGGTACGGGTACGGGTACGGGTACGGGCTTCCCAGTCGGCCCGGGTGATCGTGTAGATGGCGCTGTCGGCCTCGTGCAGAGTTTCATAACGCTCGAACGTCATGCCCAGTTTCTCGGCGACACGAATGGACTGCGGATTGTCCCGATGAGGGATGGCCACGAGCCGGTCCACGTCGTGGTTCACGAACGCCCAGGCGCCGGACGCGCGTGCCGCCTCAGCCAGAAAGGACCGCCATGACCGTCACTGCTCCCGAGGATGTCGGCCACCGCACCACAGAAATCATCAGGCAGATCCGGAATTACCCGGAGTTCCCGCGGCTCAAGGAAGCAACCCTGCGCTGCCCCGAGTGCTGGGCCACGTTCACGGGCTATTCGATCATCGCCGAGTGGGACCTGACGCTCGACGGCCCGCCGCTGTTCGACGAAGCCATCCGCGTCCTGGCCCTGAAAACAGCCGTCTTCACCCTCACCGGTGGCAACGAGAGCACCGCCGAGCTTGCTGTCGCGGCCCCGGTGGACGAGATGGTCCACGCCGTCCTCGCCCAGCACACCCTGATCTCCCGCATGCAACGCAGCCTCGCGCTCGACCTGGTCCACATGACCGACCAGGAACAGTTCGACTACGAACCGGGCTGCTACACCGACGCCTGCTACCAGGCGGCAGCGCCGTTCCTACCCCCTGTGATGGCCGGCGAGCTCGCCGGTCTGCTTGCCACCGCCGACCAGGCCTGCCAGACCCGAACATGATCGAAATTTGCTCCGAACGCGATCGACTGCCCGTACGGCAAACGAGCTTCGGCTCATGGCAACAGCAGAGATCACGCAGACGCTTGATCTGACCTCTGCACGCTTTTACCAGATCATCGGAAGTGATCCGATGTTTCTCGAACCAGTCGCCACCACGCTGCGCGCCGGCAAGATCCGACGGGCAGAAAATGTCAAAAAGTCTGTATGACGTCATAAAAATACATGATCTTGCGGAACGCATTAAACGGTAGAATCTCTTACGCCGCAGGCGCTTGTGTGCGGTCGCGGCGGTAGGCGTCCACGACGACGATGAATTTCCCGTTCACGGTGATGTCGGCGAGGCCGGTGAACAGCCGCGCCGTCCCGGGTAGCGCCGCGACGGACCGGACGCATACGACGAACCGGGAACCGGGAACCAGCGACGCGGCGCCGTCGCCGGGGTCCCCGGCACCGCAGTCCGCTCCCTCAGGCGCGAAACGCAGCTCGGGCGCCCCGTCGAGACCCTGGTCGGCGAAGGCCAGCTCGGCGGCGACCCGGGCACGCGTGACGGCTTGCTCCTCGCTGTCAGCGGTCGCGTACGCCCGGCCTGCCGCTCGGGCGGCCTGGGTCACCGCGAACGCGGCACGCTGGACCGCGAACACGCTGAGGAAGAAATAGATGAACGGGATGAGCAGCAGGACCGACAGCCCGACGAACTCGATCAGGGCGGTGCCGCTGTCATCGAGCGGACGCCGTCGGCGCCACTCGCGCCGCCAGCGCCACTCACCTTGCCAGCGCCACTCACCTTGCTGGTACCGCTGGCGCCGCCGGTGTCGCTGGCCCCGGCGCCGCCAATGTCGCGGGGCCACGTTCACGGCGTCTCCTTGACCGCGTGCCCGACGACGCTGATCGTCGTCCTCGCACCCCCCGGCAGGACCGTCAGCGGGACGGCGACCTCGCAGCGCACCTCGACCAGTGGCACGCCGGACGCGTTGGTCGTGGCAGCGCTGGTGCAACGGGTGTCGGCCCGCCCGGGAATGGACGATGCGATCAGCTTCTCCGCGTAGGGGCCGCCGGAGTCGTCGGCCATGTTCAGGTTCGCCGCGTGCCGGGCGCCCTCGGCCGCGTCAGCGGCAAGGGTGTTGCGGATGTGCAGCACCACACCGACCTGGATGACCCCCAGGAACAGGAAGAGCAGCAACGTCCCGACCAGCACGAATTCGACCACCGCCGAGCCGCGCTCGGATGCCGGCCGCGAAGCTGACGCCCGAGCACGCACCCGCGCCGGGAACATGGCGAGCTCCCGCCCTGCCGTATGTCCGATCAGATGTCCGTACGGCAGATCGCCCCTCCCCCGGAAAAGGGCGAGCTTCCGCCCCCACGCGAGGAACCCGGCGCGGTCAGCCGCCGCTGACCACGGAGTCGATCGCATTGGTGAAGACATCCCGCAGCTGGGGCACGGCGACCGCCATCAGGGCGACGACCAGGGCTGCCGTCATGACGGTGACCATGACCCAGCCGGGCACGTCCCCGCGGTCACAGCGGTCCCTGCGGTTGCGGCGGGCCCGCCCAGCTCCCGCGTCACCGACGGCCCGAGACACCTTCTCCCGCTCCTGAACCCAGCGGCTCACGAACATCGCGAACACACGCACGGCCGACAACTCCTTCGGATATTCAAACAATCATCGGACACTGAAAAATCACTGGCAAAATCACTGGATAAAATCATTGGGCGCTGAAGGAAAGACTCACCAGCGCCGGATAGAAAGCGAAGATCACAGTGGTCGGCAGGACGAAGAACACGACCGGCACCATCATCGCGATCTCCTTGCGGCCGCCGGCTTCCAGCAGCTGGCGTTTGCCCGCCTCACGGACGTCGACCGCCTGTGCCCGCAGGACCTCCGCCAGCGGCGTACCGCGCTCGATGGCCACGGCCATGCCGTCGACGAACCGGGCCAGCGACGGCACCGTCGTGCGGGTGGCCATGCCCTCGAGGGCCTGGACCAGGGTGGCTCCGGCGCGGGCGTCCGCGAGAGCCAGCCGCAGTTCATGGCCGAGCTCCCCGTGGGAGAGCCGGCTCACCCGTTCCAACGCGCCGATCGGACTTTCCCCGGCGGTCACCGCGAGCGCGAGCAACTCGGCCACGGTCGGGAACTCGATCAGTATCCGTTCCTCGCGTTCCCGGATCGCGCGCGTCAGCCACCAGTCCCGGGCGACGATCCCGCCCGCAACACCCGCGACGACCATGGCGACGCCGACGATCGGCGGCGGTCCGACGCCTGTAATCGCCCGGAGGAGCAGCAGAAACGCGCCGAGGAGCGCGCCGACCGCGGCGCAGATCACCTGATGGATCCTGAACTCCTCGATGGACGTCCGTCCGCCCGCCTGGGTCAGGCGCCGGGCCAGGGCGGCACGCCCACCGAGGAAACGGTCGAGCCGCCGGGCCGTGTCGTGTACGAAGGGCCGCAGCAGCTCCTCCAGACCGCTGCGGGACGACATCGTGGTTCGCGGGCGGTCGGCGAGCAGCCGGGACTGCAACGGGGTGTCGCGCAGGTAAGGATCCATCCGGTCGGCCAGACGGATCCGCCGGACGATCGGCGACCGCCGGACGACGATGACCAGCCCGACTCCGGTGAGTAGACCGATCAGGGCGCCGGTCGCGGCCGGGCTCACCGGAGGCTCACAAGGCCGGCACCCGCAGGAAACGGGCTCGCAGGACCGCTCACCGGATGCAGGCTTGCAGGCCGCGGGTCCGCAGTGCGGCTCACCGGACGCGGGCTCACCGGACGCTCGCGCAGACGAGGCTTGCAAGGGCGGCATTCGCGGGGACCGCCGGTCGCAGGACGCTCGCCCGCCCCTCCCGGGATTCTCATGGGCGCAGCACCCGGCCTTCCTCGGGCAGCCGTCCGATCCACTTCATGAGCAGGTACGCCAGCACCGACACCCCGCCACCGACCACGAGCACGGCGACACCGGTCGGGCTGTCGTAGGCGCGCACAGTCTCCCCCCGGGTCGCCAGCATCAGCAGGACGACCCACGGTGCCCCGAGCGCGAGCCGGGCGGCATTGACCGTCCAGCTCTGCCGAGTCTCCAGTTCGGCGCGGGTTCGCGCGTCCTCCCGCAGGAACGTCGACAGCGTCCGCAGCAGCCGGCCGAGGTCGGTGCCGCCTACTTCCCGGGCCATCCGCAACGACTCGATGATCCGGTCGGCGATCGGGTCGGCGAGGTCGTCGGCGAGCCGGTCCAGGCTCGCCGAGAAGGAGCCGGTCGCCCGGTAGTCCTCGCCGAAGCGGGTGAACGCGGGACGCAGCGGGACCGGGCCGCGCACACCCACCGACGCAAGCCCCTCCGGCAGGGACATCCCCGCCCGTACGGCGCTGGCCAGGTTGTCCACGACGTCCGGCCACAGCTCCCGCAGGTCGTGCATGCGTGTGCGCCGGCGCCGTACCACCATCGCCCGCGGCAGCAGGGCGGCGAAGACGAAGAACGCCCCGGCCAGCGACCAGGTGGCGGTGAAGGCGAGGACGAGCAGGCCGACCAGCAGCCCGACCCCAATGCTGATCATGAGGAACTGGTCGGGGCTGACCCCCGGGATGCCCGCCTGAGCAAGAAGCTCCCTGGTGCGCACCCGCCATTTGGCGGTGCCGGGGTCGTGCCGGACGCGGGGACGGTTACTGGTGACGATGAGGAACAGGCCGAGTCCGAGGAGTAGACCGAGGAAGATGCCCATCAGCGCTCTCCCCCGATCTCAGCCCAGGTCCGTTCACCCGGCGGGGTCCGCTCAGCCAGCGGGATCCGCTCGGAGCACTCACGGTCGGTCGCGGCAAGCAGCGCGGGCAGGTCGTAGCCGGCACGCGCGAACCGTTCGGCGTGCGGGGGGTAGCCGTCGGCGCGCACCAGGACGTTGCCGTGCGACCGGTAGATCTGGGCGATCTCGATGACGTCCCCCTCGGTACGCCCGGGCAGCGAGACGATCTCGGTGACGCGTCGCCGTCCATGGACGTCCTTGGCCAGGTGGACGACGAGGTCCACGCTCGCGGCGACCGTCGGCACCACAAAGGCGTGGCTGACGTTCTCCCCGGCCAGCAACGGCAGGGTGCACAGCTTGGTGACCGCCTCGCGGGCCGAGTTCGCGTGCAGGCTGCACATACCGGGCAGGCCCGAGTTGAGCGCGATGAGCAGGTCGAGGGCTTCCTCCTGCCGGACCTCGCCCACGATGATCCGGTCCGGGCGCATCCGCAGCGCTTCCTTGATCAGACGCCGGAGCCGGATCTCCCCGGTGCCCTCCAGGTTGGCCTGGCGGGTCTGCATCGCAACCCAGTCCGGTGCCCGCAGCTTGAGCTCGAAGACCTCCTCACAGGAGATGACGCGCTCCCGCCCGGGAATCGCCGAGCCCAGGCAGTTTAGCATCGTCGTCTTCCCGGCCTGCGTCCCGCCGGCGACAATGATGTTCAGCCCGGACACCACGGCGGCCTCCAGGAAGGCGGCGGCCGACGCGGTGATCGTGGACAGGGCGACCAGTTCCTCCAGGCCGGCCGCGGACAGGACGAACTTGCGGATGTTGACCGACCAGTGGGCCCGGGTGACGTCGGGGATAACCACGTGCAGGCGCGAGCCATCCGGCAGCATGGCGTCCACGAACGGGGTGGACAGGTCCACCCGCCGCCCGGAGCTCTTCAGCATCCGTTCGACCAGGTCCGCGACCCCGTCTGCGGTCAGGATCGTCGTGGTCAGCTCGCTGCGTCCGTTCCGGGCGACGAAAACCCGACCAGGCTCGTTGATCCAGATTTCTTCCACGGTCGGGTCGTCGAGATGGCGCTGCAACGCCCCGAATCCGGCGACCGCATCGTGGACGAGCCGGGCGGTGGTGGCGCGATCGACAATCGGAGGCAGATCGCTGGTGAGCGCACGTTCCTCGTATTCACCGAGGACGTCCTCGACGAGCTGGCGTATGCGGCTGGGTTCCTGAACCGGGTCAAGGGAACGGCGCCGGACGAGTTCGCGCACTTCACCCTCGATGAGTGAAGTGGCATCCATCCAGTCACCGCGTGCCGCCACAGAAGACCGATCCTCTGGTTATGCGTTCGGACCGCCACGGCCCAGACAATTACTACGAAGCGTAGAAAGAAGATCGCATCGAATCAAGCAGCTGACCCCCGTGCCCCTCCGGCCTCCGGCTGTACGAAAAGCAAGATCGCACCGCCTTCGGCCGCCATACCCGCCTCTCGGCCTCCGGCGGTGCAAAAAACAAGATCGCACCGCCTTCGGCCCAGCCGGACGCCTGGCGACAATATTCGCACGACCGCCGTACCCCATCCGCATCGGGCCATGGAGAACCCGACGCCAGAAGGAAATGATCATATATTCAGCCGAACGATCGCTACTCTCTGTATCCAATGACCCGATGGTTGACCGCTGCACGAGAAAGCAGCCGACGAGCCGGGAAACCACCTGGAGCAACCTTTGCCGGCCAAGCCGTTCCGGACCGGCAACAATACCCTCCCGCTGGCGGGAAACGCCCGGAACTCATTCCAGCGCACGCCGGACGCCAACGCCGGTCCGCACACATCCGTATCCCGGCGGCACAGGTCGACCAGACATTCACGGGACGGATCGTAACCGGCGGGAAATATTCCGACCCGCCGGCCGCATGGCCGGATCCGGCAACCGGCGCCAGCGGGTCAGCACCGTGCTGCGTTCACGACCGATATGGGTTGACGTGCAGACCCGGGTGTTCTAAAAACAACTGGATCATTTTCTGACCCGCCGAGCAGTACCCGAAGTGCGGCCTGGACGGCGTCCGAGAAGATGGGTGAGCAGGACACGTCGAAATCGTTCGACGCCGATTTCGATACCGGCCGGAAATATTCGCGACCGCCGTCCCAAACCGTCCCGTGGCCGTATTCGTGACCGACATGTCCAGCCGTCGCATTCCTGCCAGCCGGCGCCGACGCAACCCTACCGGAATCGCCGCGGGCAGCCTCCCGGGGAATGGGTAGAAGCGTGCTGCGCATCCTGCGGAGATCCCCGCCGTAACCCGACGGCAGCCGAACACTCAATAACATACGGTGACGCCCTGCGGACGCGACCTAGAACGCCGTGTCCGAGTGCGAGGCCTGCACCGTAATCATGATCTAGTGATCATCGATCGGCTTCGGAGCGGATCTGCGGTACTTGGCCAACGCTCTAGACCCGCCCATGATGGTGACGTTCGTACAGGGAACCGGCCTGGCCCACCCAGTCGTCCGAGACGATCCGGTCACCGAACCCGTCCAGGACGCAGCCGAGCCAGCCGACCCCGTCCTCGTCGAGGTCGGCGAGCTGGCGGAAGCTCACGATGCCAAGCGCATGCAGCCGCGCCTCCAGGACCGGGCCAATCCCGACGATCTCCTTAAGATTGTCCTGACGAGCGCCCTGCACCGCAGCGGCCGGCGGGAAGGAGCCGGATCCGCCGGACGCCGAGGCCAGCCTGGCCAGCGCGACCGAGCCCGGCAACGCACCGGGGAAGGTACCCGGAGAGGACGTACCCAGGGGTACAGCGCCCGGGGAGTGATGGTCCGGCTGCATACCCGGGACGAGCCGGGCGGTGAGCACCGGCACGGCGCCGGCAACAGCCGGATCTTCCTCGAGCAACTCGGGGACCTGGGCCTCCCGGACCTTGAGGGAACCGAAATCACCGGGGTCCTCCTCGGGGCTGGTGTCCCCGCCGCCAACGCCGGTATCCGGGTGACCTGCCGTAGCGGTCTCGCCGGCAACCGGCTCGCGGGCGAGCGGAGCGTCCGGACGGTTGGCATCCGCGCGGTTGGAATCCCGATAGCCGGAATCCGGGCGGTCCGGTTCGACGTGATCGACATCCAAGAGATCGGGTTTGGCGCGGTCGGCGTCCATGCGGTCGGAGACAGCCACCGGCTCCTCGGCCTCACTCATCTGGGCGAGCAGCCGGACCTTTTCCGCGGCCCACTCGGCCTGATGGCGATCAAGCCTGGTCGTCAGGGTGGCGACCTGACGCTGGGCGTGCTCGGCCTCGGTGCGTGCCATCGCCAGCCGGGAGGAGAACTTCGCGGCGCGTCCCTCGGCCTCGGCGAGCTGTGCCCGCAGCTGCGCGGCCTCGGCCGCGAGTGCCTGGACGGCCTCGGCATCCGGCACCACGGCCCCACCTGGCAGCACGGCTTCACCCGGCTCCTCGACCTCCGGCGCCCCGGTTTCAGCCAGTTCCTCGGCCTGCGCGAGAGCTTCCTCGAGCACCTGCACCCTGCGGCCGGCCACCGCGGCCTGCCGCTCGGCAGCGGCGACCCGCTGCTCGGACTCGGCCGCCTGCTGCTCGGCGGCTGCCAGGCGGGCCGTGAGCGCCGCCTTCTCCACCACCCACTCGTCCTGCTGGCGCTCGTCCTGCTGGCGCCGTGACCGCGCGCTCGGTTGCGTGACCGCGGCGGAGCCCGTGTCAACGCCACCGGCCGACGGTCCGACCTCAGCCTCGGCGACCTCGGCCCCGGCGGCATCCGGATCGTGGCCGCGCACACGCAATGCGACATGACCCTGCACGGCCTCACCGCCGGCCAGCTCCGGCTCGGGTGGACCGGGGGCAGCCGGGATGGCACGCCGTATCTCCTCGACCCGGCGATGTATGGGGCCGAGGAGGAACACCCATGTCAGCAGCGCACCGATGGCCAGCGCCGCCAGCATGAGCACCAGGATCTGGCCGGCGAGGTAGAGCACGAGTGATCAGCATCCTTCCCACGGTGCGCCCTGCGGAGATCCACACCGATACGGGTGACAGCCTCCGACATCGTTCGAGGATCCCATCATGGCCACGAAAGTCCTCCATGGGCGCACCGGACACATCCTGAATCCATCACAAAAGTATCGTGAAGCACGATTACGATCTTTCCGGGTGGCGGCAAACCAATACGCGCATGGCGCTGTCGACGCAGTCGATCACACCGAGTACGTTCACCGGCGACCCCGGCGGGAACATCTCCGAGGCTATCCCGTATAGAACCATTCCACAGCCATGTTCCGAACGTCCAGTTCCAACCGGACGACCAACAGGTGACGGGCGTGGTCTGAGTGTCCGCCACGACCGGAACAGCCCTGTCAAACAGCGCGACGCCACCGGAACCGGTACTGCACCGCCCGAACCGGACAGTCCCTCAGCCCATGTGGGGGTAGGCAACCCGTTGCGGCGGGTCGAAAGTCTCCTTGAGTACCCGGGGGGAGACCCACCGCAGCAGATTCAGCGCGGAGCCGGCCTTGTCATTGGTGCCGCTCGCGCGCGACCCGCCGAACGGCTGCTGGCCCACCACCGCACCGGTCGGTTTGTCATTGATGTAGAAGTTTCCGGCGCCGTACCGCAACTCGTCAGTGGCTGAGGCAAGCGCGCTGCGATCCCGGCCGAAAACCGCACCGGTCAGCCCGTAGGACGAGAAGTCCGCGACATCCCGCAATGCCGAGGCAAAAGCCTCTGAACCGGACCGATCCGGACCATCGTCGTAGATATGCACAGCGAGTATGGGTCCGAAGTACTCGGACGTGAACACCTCGTGCGCGGGGTCTGCGCACACGACAACCGTCGGCTCCACGAAGAAGCCGATCCCGTCGTGGGCGCCTCCACCGACCAGCACCGACACCGCCGGGTCAGCGCGCAGGCGTGCGAGCAGGGCCGACAGCCGGTCGAAGGCCCGCCGGTCGATCACTGCCCCGCCGAAAAGGCTCAGGTCGGACACATCGCCGTGGGTCAGCGCCGCGGTCTCCGCGACCAGCCGGTCACGCAGGCTCGACCGCCACAGCGAGGCGGGCAGGTAGGCGCGGGACGCCGCCGAGCACTTCTGCCCCTGGTACTCGAAGGCGCCCCGGACCAGCGCGACAACGAGCGCGTCCGGATCGGCGCTGGGGTGGGCCACGACGAAGTTCTTGCCGCCGGTCTCGCCGACCAGTCGCGGGTAGTCACGGTAACCGTCGATCCCCTCGGCGACCGTCCGCCACATCGTACGGAAGGTAGCCGTCGATCCGGTGAAGTGCACCCCGGCGAGCTCCCGGTGCCGCAACGCCACCGCCGAGACCGCCGCGCCGTCCCCGGTGACCATATTGATCACTCCTGGCGGAAGACCCGCCGCCACCAGCAGCGACATGGTGTGGTGAGCAGCGAGCTGCTGGGTCGGGCTCGGCTTCCAGACCACCGTGTTACCCATGATCGCCGGAGCGGTCGGCAGGTTCGCCGCGATCGAGGTGAAGTTGAACGGTGTCACCGCGAGGACGAACCCCTCCAGGGGACGGTAGTCCATGCGGTTCCACGTCCCGGCGGCCGAGGCCGGCTGCCCGGCGACGATCTCGCGGGCGGAGGCGACGTTGAAACGCCAGAAGTCGATCAGCTCACAGGCCGCGTCGATCTCCGCCTGGTAGCAGCTCTTGCTCTGCCCGAGCATGGTCGCGGCGTTGAGAGCGTCCCGCCACTGCCCCGCAAGGAGCTCGGCTGCCCGCAGAAACACCGCGGCCCGGTCTTCCTGGGACAGCGCCCGCCAGCCGGGGCCTGCCGCCAGCGCCGCGTCCACCGCGTCGGCGACGTCGCCGGGTGCCGCAGCCCGTCCCGCGCCCAGCACCAGCGCGTGCCGGTGCGGGGCCACGACCTCGAACGGCTCGCCGGCACCAGGCCGAGCCTCCCCCGCGATCATCAAGGGTAGCTCGGTAGGCTCCCCCGCCATCCGTTCCAGCGCCGCTCGCAGGCTGGCGCGCTGCGAGCTGCCCGGAGCATAGTCACGGACCGGCTCGTTGACCGGTTTCGGGACAACAACGACGGCATCCATCCGAACCCACCCTCCGACCGCTGGGAACGCTCGAGAAGCGGGCCGCCCGGCTCGCAACACCCCGTCCTCAAGCAGTCTCAGACCAGGAAACCCAGGCCTCCCAGCAGCGCGCAAGAAGCATGATCGCTCTACTGGAAAAAGTCCGCCAGCTCCTGCGTGGCATACCAGAGCAGCTCGTACCCGTCAGCGGCATCCACCACGAACGCCGCGTCGTCACCGCCGAAGTCGGCCTCCACGACCGCAGCCGCTGCCGCTGCAACGGCGGCCTCGGCGTCGACGTCGTCCACATGGACGGCCCGGACGGCAGCCAGGGGCACGGGCCTGCGGATCTCGACAACTCCCCGGTCAAGGTCGTTTCTGATCCGGACGTCGCGATCGTCGACGTCTACGGCGAAGACCACCCGCCGTCGAGGCACACTCGGGTCGGCGTCGAGCAGCCGCAGGCTCGCGCGAGCCGCGTCGAGGAGGAGCGCGTACTCCATCTCCTCGATGTCGGAACGGGCGTACCACTCCCGCACGGCGGGGGTGACCGCGAAGCCGAGTCCCACCGGAACCATCCGATCCGCAAGGACAACCCGAGCAGCCGACAGCGTTGACGGCAGGTAGACGCGCACGATGCCAGTGTGCCGTGAGGTGGTCGACGGCCTTTGCGCCGGGCGCGGCAGGGGCGGTAGAGGTGGCGGGTCCGTGCGGGGTCATCCTCGGGTGGGTCACACCGCGGGCAGGTCAGCCGGCGGCTGCCAGGTGATCGTCGACAGTGGACGTCCCGGTACTCGGACTCGGTACCCCGGCGGCTGCCATTGCCAGCGCCGCTGCGCTCGTTCGCAGCGAGGTCTGGAAAACCTCCTGCCGGCGGGTCAGGTCCATGACGTTGCCTCCGATGATCTTCAGATCCTCCGGTCCCGGACAGATCACCGTGACCTTCGTTCCCGCGGCCCGCAGCAGTTCGGTCTCCCGTACCAGCACCCGGGTCGCCAACCGCCGCATCTGGCGTTCGATCCGTGCCAACGCTCCCCGGGGCTGGTCGAAGGCTAACGAACAGGCGGGAGCGAGCACCAGGACCTCGTCGAGACCGGCGTTGATCAGCAGGTCCACGGACGTTGGCGAACGCGTTCCACCGTCGACGTAGGGTCGTCCGTCGATGACGACAGGCGCATACCACGACGGGATCGCGCACGACGCCATCACGGCCTCGGCGATCGACGCCCGGGGCGCACCCGGCGAGCCGAACACGACCCGCGTCCCGGTGTCGTAGTCCATCGCGACGATCCACAGCGGTGCGGGGGTCGGCCATGTGGTCACATTGGAACCCACGGAGGACACCAGATCACCGACGGCGGCCAACGTTCCACGGCCTTGCGGGAGCAGGGAAACCAAAGCCACCAGCGGGGTCACGCTGCGCGGGTGGCGAGCCGAGACGGCAAGCAGCCGACGGGAACCGATGCGCATCCGTGGCCGCGGGGGAAGGGTCGAACCGAGCCGGGTGTAGTCGAGGACCGGATCGCCGAACAGGGGCCGGCCGTACTCGGAGTTGACCATCGTTTCGACACTGGTGCCGAGGCCGATCAGAGCTGCCAGCACCGACCCGGCGGAGGTGCCGACAGTCATGTCCATGCCGCGGACGTCGATACCGGTTGATTCTTCATAGGCGCGGAGGGCGCCTATCATCCACGCCGACCCAAGCACGCCCCCAGCGCCCAGTATCAGTCCGCGACGGGGAAGCCGTCTGCCAGCCATCAGCCACCTCCTGCTGTGCGTCACGATCCCTGATACACGCCCTCCACCGCCGGTGAAGGGATCATGCCGGCGGTTCGGGACACAACATCCGCCGTGCACGCTCTCGTGGCTGGCCACCGCGCCATCTCGCCATGCGGCACCGTCAGGGACCGACGCTGCCCAGGAACCGACACCGTCGAGGTGACGATGTCAGGGCGTCCGGCGCGGCAACGTCCTACTCGGAGGCCTCCTCCTCACCGAAATTCGTCTCGAGCACGCCCCATCCCCGCAGCCGTTCGGAGAACTCCTGCGGGGTGGTGTCGTGTAGGAGGGCCAGTGCCCTCAGATCGCCGTCCCGGATGGACAGGACCTGCCCGGCGTAGTCGTCGCGCTGGCGCTGTATCTGCGCCACCCAGCGACGCACCAGCGCGGACGAGTCAGGCGGGGCCTCAGCGAGTTTCTTCAGGTTGAGGACGGTGCGGTGCCGGTGCTCGCGCGGAGGCAGCGCCTCCTCCTCCGGCAGCAGCGCCGAGACCGGAACGCCGTAGAACGCGGCAAGTTCCGACAGCTGGTGAACGCTGATCATCCGGTCGCCGCGCTCGTAGGAGCCGACCGCCGCGGTCTTCCATCGTCCGCGTGACTTCTGCTCCACGCCTTGCAACGACAATCCCTGCTGGATCCGTATGGCCCGGAGACGAGCTCCCACGGCCTTCGCGTACTCCCGACTCACCCGATACACCCCCCGTCGCCTCAACAGAGCACTTGGTGATCATTTATTGCTCCCACCACTGCGGTGACGCAGGTGCTCACACTAACTGAACGTTACCCGAAAAGGATAGCTACATTTGATTAATGCAAGTAGTGACCCTTCTGTCACGATCACTACTTCTCGTAAGATCACTTCCCTCGCCAGGAGTGAAATCCACACGAGCGGCGTCCGCTCCACACTCCGAACAGCGAGATGATTGCGAACCGCTATCTTATCCCTACGATCAGTCACCCAGACAGACTGCCCAGGAACCGCAGTCCGTAACCGTTCCGCTGGACGATTAAAGAAAGATTTCTCCGTAAAAACGACATTTCCGGCACAGTCAGGTCGCCTTTATCGGTCACGCTTCGTATAGGATTGGCGGGAGGGGCTCTACGAGACCAAGCGGCAACCGGACCCCTGCACAGACCGTTTGCGACGACCTCCGCGGTCCCACCGGCGCGGCCCCACCGGCGCGGATCGTCAACGGCGGGCGGTCGAACGTCGGCGACGTCCGCGCACCGGGCGCCCCGCCACCCGCGCGGCCAGTTCGCTGATCGCCAGCCTGGCCGGCGACTGCGCAGCGACGTCCCGCAGCAACTGACCGGCAGCCTGCGCGGTGTCCATCGCCGCGATGTCGAGCGGTATCAGGGCCACCGGTTCCATACCGACATGGCGCACCATCGCCCTGGCGACCTCACGGCGGGCGTCCTTACCGATCGCCGAGGCGCGCAACCGGTTCACCACGATCCACGGATCCGCACCGGGCACGGTTTCGCGCAGGTCGGCCAGACCGCGGACGAACCGCACCAGCCCGACCGGTTCCGCGGACGCCACGGCCAGGACGGTGTCGGCCGCGCCGAGTATCACCTGGGTCGCGCCGTTGCGCCGCGGAGCGGAGGTGTCGAACGACAGCTCCTCGTCCATCTCCAGGCAGAAGCCGCAGTCGACGACAACGAAGCTCGCCAGCCGTCGCGCCAGGGCGAGCACGACCTCCACCGACGCCGGACGCAGCTCCGGCCAGCGCGACGGACGGGCGATTCCCGGCAGGATCCGCAGCCCCCCGCCAAGGTCCCGGCACAGCACCGCCAGCCGGGGGACGTCGAGGGTTCCCTGGTTGGCCGCCCGGGCGGCGGCGGCAAGCCCGGGTGCCTCCTCCAACAGCCCCACCAGCTGCCCGATCGCTGCGCCGTAGACGTCTGCGTCGATAAGCAGCGTCGGCATACCCATGGCGGCGAGTTCGGCGGCCAGACACAGAGCCACGGTGGTCCGGCCCGGCGCACCGGTCGGCCCCCAGACGGCGATCACCCGGCCGTCACCGGGTTCGGGAAGACCGTCGGGTACCGGCTGGGCAGCCACCGGCGTCAACGCGGCAAAACCGGCCATGGGCTTGCTGTACGCGGCGGGCAGCATCCCGGAACTATGATCGTCATTGGTAAGCGCCCGGACCGCCTCCACCACGGCCGACGCCACGACCTCGGCCGTCGCGTCGGTCGCGATCACCGTCGCGACGCCAAGCTGGCGCAGCCGGCGCTCACCGTCCTCATCCCCAGGCGTGATGAGCCCGACCACCGCAACCCCCGCCACCGCCAGGCGGGTCAGCGCATCCCGATCCAGGCGGCGCAGGTCCGCCGACAGCAGCGCCGCCCGCGCCGCACCCGTTGTCGCCGCGGCGAGCAGATCGGGCAGATCGACACACCGGCGGACCACCGTCACCCCGAGATCGCGGCGGTCGAACGCCGTGACGAGCCCCGACTCGACGACCGAGTTGGTCACCGCGGTCAGGATCGGCAGGCTCATTGCCCGAATCCCGGCACAGCGGTCGGGCCCACCGCGCCGACCTCGCCGCGGGAACCTCGCTCGAGCTTGACGACGTCCACCCGTTCGCTCTGGGACGCCGCCACCGCATTGATCGCCAGCTCCACCGGCACCCGTAACGTCAACGAGTACGAGCCTGCCGTCAATGTCGCCCGTGCGATGAACTCGACGTCGTGCAGCACAAGGATCTCCGTGCTACCACTGCCGCTCTGCGTGAGCGGCGCCGGCCCAGTCGGCTGACCGGCAGCCTGCGCCGCACCCGCACCCGCACCCGCAGCCCCTGCGGCCGCAGCACCTGCAGGCGCCATACCCGACCGTTGCAGGACGAAGACGTCCACGTGATCGCCTGGAGTGAGCGCGGGTGCTCTGCCGTCCTTGACGACGATCGCGACCAGCCGGGTCGGGCTCACGGTGTCCCGCACGAAGTCGGCGCCACTGAGCAGTTCCCCGGCCGACACCGGGCGGGCGAGCATCGCCCCGACCAGCGCTGAACGACGCTCACCCGGAAAATAACGATCCGCGGTCGTCGAACGCAGACGTGCCGAGGTCGTGGTGAGGTTGGCGGCAACCACGACATGCCCGGCTGGAAGGTCCACGGTTGCCGCCACCCAGTCGTGGCTGCGGTCGGCGGTCGCGAACAGGCGGGCGCCTACCACGACCGACACCAGCACCAGCAGCACACCGACCAGCAGACGGGAGTCCCGCCAGCGCGGCGGGGTGAGCCGGCGGGCCGGTGGCGACGGCGGGGCGGCCGGCTTCTCCGAAACCGCGACAGCGGGCGTGAGGCCGGTCACCGGCGGACCTCCTGTAGCTTGTGCCCCTCGAGGCCGGCCGGCGGCGGCGATGTCGTGATCGCGCCGTCGCGGCCGAGCAGGAGCTGCTGGCGGGCGGACAGCGGGTGGCCCGGCGCAGACCGGATGACGGACATGTCCGACGCACACCCTGATCGCTGAGGGTACGTGGTCTGCAACGGCGGTCTCGGACGAGGGCCTTCCGGATCGCCGGATCCGGGCCGGAACATCCCTCCTCCGGATCAACATGGCTCGATCACCGTCCCCACGTCGCCACTTCACGATCTCCTCATCCGGATCGCCGGCTTCGGATCAGCGCCTCCGGATCACCGCTTCACGCCGCTCGGTCCCTCGGCACCACGACCAAGATCTGATTTCAGGCTGCGATCAGTGGTCCGAGCCCCCGAGTCACTGGGGTCTCGAATCCCCGAACCTCCAGTGACCCAGGGCGCTTGGGCCCCGGCGCGAGAAAAACGTGACCGCACTGCTTTTGGCCTTCCAGGCGAACAGCACCTGTTATCCACAAGTAGAGGCATTCACAGGCGATCCGAGCCTGCAACTCTGATACACAGGAGACACGACCCATCCATCGCCAGGGAGACAGACCGATGAACGAGCGTTTCCTTCAGCTCAGCGATGTGGCGGAGATCCTCAACATCTCGTCGAGCCAGACGTACGCGCTGGTCCGCTCAGGTGAGCTCCCCGCCATCAAGATCGGCGGACGCGGACAGTGGCGAATCGAACGCACCGAGCTTGAGGCGTACATCCAGCGGGCATACGAGCAGACCCGCGCATTCGTGCTCGCGAACCCCCTGGGCCGGGGCGAGGCGCTCCTGGAGGAGGAGCTCCCCGGACTGCACGGCTAATCGGGACCGGGACCTAGTCGAGACTGGGACCGCCCGGACCACCCGGACCGCCCAGATCGGCTTCCGGACCTCGGATCCGGCAGGAACCCCGAGTGCGAAAAAGCATGATCGTCGCCTTTGAGCTTCCAGGACCGTCGACGATCTTCCGCGGAAGAAAAGCGGATCACACGGTTCGACGGACGAACCCGATCGCGGCCAGCGGAATGGTCCGCACAGCGCGTACCGACCGCGCCCTGCGGAACTCGTCGTCCGGATGCTCGGCCACCTCGACGAAGTCCACCCCGACCCGGTCGATCGTGCCCCGCACCGGGGTGCCATCCGACAGCACGACCGAACACGATGAGCGATCCCGCACCACACCTCGCAGGACGTAGCGCAGATCCAGCCGAACCGCCAGCGGATCCTCATGGCCCGGCTGAGCCGACAGCGAGGCCAACCCGTGCACCCACAGGACACAGCGCAGCGGCAGCAGGACTTCATGAGCCGCCGGCTCCCGCAGGAGCATCCAGTCCACTCCCAGCGCGGTGAGCCGTCCGGCCAGGACACCGCCGGATTCCCGCCCAGCTGCCTGGACACCCACACGCAGCGACGATCCGATCGCCGGACGCAAACGGTCGATCAGACGCAGATGCGCGGCCTCGCGCCGGCTCCTGTCCATGAGCTCGGAGTCGAGCTCAGCCGCCTCGGCCGCCTCCCACTGCATCTCAAGATCAGCAAACAGTGCCTCCCAGCGCACCCGCCCCCCTTTGTTCCCAGGCACCGGTCCGTGTTCCCAGGCACCGGTCCGCCGGAAGAGCCGACCGAACACCCGCTGAAGCGACACACCCAGCACAGAACGAAGCGAACCGGATACGCCAACACAGTCCATGCTGGTCGAGCCAGAAGGCCGGAGGCAGTGCGATCATGCTTCTTTGGCGCTACCGGAGCCTGGATTCCCGGGTCGCTACGAGGCTGACATGAGCTGGTCCGGCGTGTCCAGCCAGAAGGTCCGGCCGTCGAGCGTGACGGCTCACGCCTTCCCCGCGCCTTCGCACATCCAGAGGGCCGAAGGCAGTGCGATCATGCTTCTCGCGCGCTGCCGGAGGCCCAGGTTCCCGAGTCACCGACAGGTCACTGCCTCGTTCCTCCCGCCATCGGTCACGACAACCTTCCCGCTGCCGCCGCGCCATGGGCAGGCTTCCGAAAGACGCGACCGCACCGGCGGCCACCATCTCGACGAGGACGGGCCCCGCCCCCCGAACCCCGGCTCTTCCTCCGGCGTAGAAGGAGTGGCCGCTGACGGTCACCAGGGCCGGGTGCGCGACGATCGTTGCGGGCACGGGTTCCGGGGGTCGCCGGGCCCCTGCACGACGAGCAAACCACCTAATCAAGGTTGACATCAACTCTTTGGAGGATTACACAAGCAAACGTAGTCAAACAAAGCATTTCAAAAAGATCGATCGGACCAGCGGACCGCAGGTAGCGTGATCATGCTTTTCTCGCGCTGCCGAAGGACCGAGTCCCCGGGTCACTGGAGTTGCCGATGTCAGCCGTCCGGCGCCTGCTCGTCTTCCTCGCGGGAGCGGTCGCCGCAACGACACTGACGATCATCATGGTCGAAGTCGGGCCGGGGCGGGCAGATCTTCCGTCCGGGCTCTCGGCGGTGCCCGACTGGGTCGAGGCCGATCCCGAACACGCACTCACGACCGTTGTCGGCCTCGCCGCATGGGCCTGCCTGCTGTGGCTGTGCGTGGGGTTCATCCTGGGCGCGCTGGCTGCGCTGCCCGGCATCGGCGGGCGGGCCGCGGCAACCGTCGCCCGCCGCATCCTGCCCCGGGCCCTGCGCCATATCGTCGAGGTGGCGCTCGGCATCACCCTTGCGGCAGGGACCGCCGCCCCGGCATTGGCGGTGAGCCCGACAGCGGTCACCGGACCGGCCACCGTCACGGCCGCCGTGTCCTCGACCGCCTGGCCGGACGTCGACCCGTACGACCCATCCCCTCCGTCCGCGATACCTGCAGGTACTCCAGGTTCATCCATAAGATCATCAAGCCCGGAACCGACCGGATCTCCGGCGGACGTATTGGCCACCACGCCGTCTCCCGCGAACCCGACCAACCCCGCATCCTCGCCAGTGCGCTCCGTCCCCGCCCCCACGCCTGTCATGTCGATGTCACCCGGCGTCCAGGCGCCCTGGCCCGACCCGTCGCCGGGCAGCCGGGTCCAGGACAGCTCCATGGTTGTCGTGCTGCGCGGCGACACTCTCTGGACGATCGCGGCCCGCCACCTCGGAGCGGATGCGACTGCCGAGCAGATCGCGCAGGAATGGCCACGGTGGTGGGCTGCGAACAAGCACGTGATCGGCTCCGACCCCGACAGGATCCTCCCCGGACAGCACCTACAACCGCCCCACCCCCGGC
>NZ_CAAAFR010000069.1:1364-17610 GCF_900634745.1 Protofrankia symbiont of Coriaria ruscifolia | reverse complement strand
GCAGGGTCCGCCATGTCTTGCTTTCCCATAACGCAACAGACCCCTGGCGTGCGGTTGCGGGTGATGCGGCCCGGTTGCAAGGAGCTACGTTCTCTCCGTGAGAGGCGACGGGAAACTACGTTCGGTAGGAGTCTCGGCGGTGCTTCACGACCTCGATCGTGACGAGATGTTTGTCGTCGTCGATGCTGTAGATCACCCGGTATGTTGCGCGACGGGCAGACCACATTCCCGTGAAGGGATCGTGTAGAGGTTTGCCCACACGACGGGGATCTCCGCGGAGCGGACCGAGGGCAAGTTCAAGCACGGCTGCCGCGACGGACTCCGGTAGTTCCTCGGCCACCGCCCGCCGCGCAGACCGGGACCACCGCAGGTCGTACGGTTCACTCACGCCGTCTGCTGGCCCCGTCGCCGAAACGCTGCCAGCACCTCGTCAGTGGTGTAGACCTCGCCGCGCGCAACCTCTTCGCGCGCATCCCGGATGGCTGCCACCGTGTCGGTGTCGGCTAGGATCTTCAGCGTCTCGTGGAGGCTCTCCCACTCCTCCACCGAGATCACGACAGCTGCGGGACGGCCGTTGCGGGTAACGGTGATCTGGTCATGTTGCTGCTGGACCTTGGTTACCAGTTCGGACAACCGGGTCTTGACCTCGGCCAGCGGCAGCGTCTCCATGGTCAGAATTGTAGTCCAGCGGCTCTTCGACATCCGGGACACCGTCTTCCGGAACCCCGCCGCAGGCCGAACAGCGGTTCGGCCACCGGCACTTCTCCGAGCTCACCGCCGTGTTCACCGCCGCGCCCGAATTCACCGTCCTGTGTGGGCGGGACGAGATCGGCCGGACCGACCCGGTGCTGCTCACCGACCCGGTGGAAGGCCCCCGTCTGCTGAGCGACGACGTTCGGTGGTGGACCTGGGCGGGGGAGCGGGCGAACCTCACGCTCGTGGCAACCCTTGGAGATCTTGCGGACGGGCGCCAGCGGGCGGACGCGGCCCATGTGCGGCTGCCGCGATCGGGCACAGGATGGGTTCCTCGGATGTGCACCTCCCGTCGGCACGGGGGCACCGGGTCCGGAACCGGCAGCCGTCCAGGGGCCGCATGGGGGAGGGTGTGAGTAGCGGGCGCCATGTCCGATGATGATGGCTGGCAGCGTCGTGAGGTGTTGATCCGGGATCTTGTGGCTGGGCTTGCCGAGCGGCTTCCCCACGGCGTCCGGCTCCTGGAGGCCCGCGCCGGTACGACAACCTGCCCCGCTCGGATGCGATACCGCAGGTACCGGCCGACCCGGGGAATTCTCGGGAATCGTCGGGGATCGACGTTGACCAGTCCGGAAGCATCAGCATTATTACCGACAGTTACCGATGGTGGCGATGGTCGTGTGACGGTGCTGAAGAACCCTGTGGGCGGCAGAAACGCCGTCCGTATCGCCGCCCGGCGGGATACGGCGGGTGGCCCGGCCACACCCGTTCGGGATGACCCAGATGGCCTCCGCACCGCCCGGTTGCGTCGGCGGGGTCAGGTGACGGGTTGCGCGGTGACGGTTCTTCGGCCCGCCGGCACGGACGGCCCGGGGGTGGGGTCGGCTGTCGAGGACTCGGCCGGCAGCGCGACCCGGGGTGCGGGCACGGGGGCCGGAGGAGCGAGGGCGGTCAGCGCGAGCGGCAGGGCACGGCTGAGGCCGGTCACGTCCGGCTGGATCGACGGGTCGCTGTACAAGGCGATGCCGATGAAGTGGCGACTGCTGGTCACGGCGACGCTGAGCCCGTGTCCGTGGGCCAGTGGCACCATGCCGTAGAACTCCCGCATCGGGGCGCCGGCCATCCGCAGGGTGGCATTCGATTTCGGTATGTTGCTCACCACGACGTCGAACAGCAGGTTGGCACCGCGTCCGGCCAGCGGCCCGACGAGATGGTGCACCGCGGCGGGCAGCGAGTTGGCGAGTAGCGGGAACGCACCGGCTCCGCGGTACGGCCCGTTGGCCTTGTTGCGTTCCATGGCGACGTGGACGGCCCGCAGCCGTCGTACGGGGTCCGGTTCGGACACCGGCAGTTCACACAGATATCCGGACAGGTTGTTGCCCCGCCCTGGCTCTGCGGCATCGATGCGGAGAGCGACCGGGATCAGTGCCCGCGGCCTGGCCCCGCCCAGCCCGCGGTCGCCGGAGCCCAGCCAGTCACGAAGAGCTCCGGCCAGCACGGCGAGGACAACCTCGTGGGTCATGACCCTGTGCTGCTGACGGACCCGTCGTACCGCGGCCGGATCCAGCTGGACGATGGTCATCTGCCGTCGCGGTGGCGTCCTCGACGGTGTTCCCACGAGGGAGGACACGGCTGAGAAGCGCGCCTTGCGCAGTACCGACGCCGCAATGCCCAGTTCGCGTGTGGTCTGGCGCCCGGTCTCGATCAGCTGCCCGGCGAGTAGGGAGGGGCCGGCGACCAGGGAGGGGATCGCGCTCAACCACTGGTCCGGCCGGGACACCGAGCGCCATGCCCCGTGTATGCGCGAACTCGGTGCGGCTGACGTGGCCGTTGTGCCGCCGATCAGGGCTGCACTCTCGTCGTACACCGCGGAAAAGAGGCGGACGCCGCCCTGCCCGTCGGTGACAGCATGGTGCGTCTTGAGCAGGAGCGCGAAATGTCCGTCGGACAGCCCGGTGATCACGTGTACTTCCCACAGCGGCCGGGCCGGGTTGAGCTGGGAGGCCATCGCGTTGGCGGCGTATTCGGTGAGCTGATCGCGTGTTCCAGGGGGAGGCAGACAGCAGACCCGAATATGTGCCTCCACCTGGAACTGCGCGTCTTCGACCCATTCTGCTGCGGCGGGCGGTACCGCCAGCGACCGGAGGCGCTGACGAAACTGGGGGAAGCTTCCCATCCGCTCGCCCAGCAGACGGACCAGCTGCTCGACACCGACGGGGTGGGTTGGTTCGAATATCATCAGCGCACCGATGTTCATCGGAGCCGCCGGATCGTCCAGTTTCAGAAATGCTACGTCCAGTCCGCTCAGCCGCTCGCCGGCCATCCAGCCTTCCTCCTGTTCGGGTGCGCGGCCTGTCTCGCCGCCCTGCCGAAGTCGCCGTACGTGTCGCCCGGTTTGCGCCTATGCGCGGGATGCGCCTGCCGCAGTGCTGGTGCTCGGTGCGTTGAGGTGCTTGACGACCTCGCGGAAGACCATGGGGTTGGCCGCCACGGCCCCATGGTTGCTGATGTCGACCGGGTACAGGTCCTGCAACGTGATGTTCTGCACGCCCGGCCCGTTCAGGAACGCCGAGGAATAGGGTGTGACGACATCGTCGAACTTGGACGCGATGACCGTGTACTGGACGCCGGGCACGGTTTCCCCGTCCCCGTTCAGTTTGGTCAGCAGCACGGAGCCGATGGTCTGGTCGGCACAGGCAGGCGGCATGGTCGAACCGATCAGATTCTCGGCGCCGGGGAACTGCTTGGCCAGCGTGACCAGCTCGGATTCTGCCATGCCGTGGTTGGACGGGGAGAGCGAGATCAGCCGGTTCACCTTGCTCGCTCCACCGAGGAACTTGATGTAGTAGCGCGGCATCATGCCGCCCTGTGAGTGGCCGACGATGTCGACCTGGCTGGCGCCGGTGGAGGCCAGGACCTTGTCCACGAACGCGGCGAGCTGCTGGGCCGACTTCTCGATCGTGTCCAGGCCGTGCAGGACCGGTATTCCGGGCAGGGCACCGTAGTCCAGCCGGAATACGGTGAATCCGGATGCCGCGAGTACGGGCGCGGTGGTGATCCAGTAGTCGAGGGCGTTGCCGAAGGTGCCGTGCACCAGAACCACGGGACGCGGATGCTCGGCGCTCGGACGGGCCTTCCAGTCGTCGATGTTCGGCAGTTGGACGGCGCCGGCGACCTGGGCGGCGACCTGGGCCGGTGCACCAAGAACGCCGTCCACCACTCGTCCTATTTTCGGAAACGACATGACGTAAAACCTCCTACCATTCCGCTGGACTTCGCGTGCTCAGCGAAATGATAGCTGAAGATTGACGCCACATCCGGTGCCCGGTGAAACAGAGTCGTTTGTCCGGTGGTATGCCGATGTTCCTCGTTCCGCGTCGAGGATTCGGTCGTCCCCGGGTGCCGTGAGTACGGCTGTTCGTCCATGGATGCCACGTACGTCGCATCCATTCTCGTCGCTCCGGCCGGCGAAAAATTTTGCCTGTATGAGCGACCGGGTCGTTTTCCAATCGGATCGCCTGCGTATGTGGGTTGGGCGCGGAATCGGTCCGGGTGTCGAACTACGGATGGTCGGGGACGAATGCTCCGCGACTTGCCGGGAGGGGGTTGTGCCGGTGCGCTGGAAAGTCGTAAGGTCTAGCCGGTCAAAGGCCGTGCGATCATGCTTCTTCTCGTGCGGCCGGGAGTCCCGAGGAAACCTGGGTCCTGGTCACCGGGAGGCGGTGCCGGGGCGGGTGGACATGCGCCGCCGCACCGTGTCGGCATGGCTACTTGGTTCCGTGGTTACTCGGTGCTACTGTCACGCGATGTCGTAGTGATCCGATCGATTGATCGTGGTTGACGATGAATGCGCTGGCAGCTCGAAGGCGGCATGGTCATGTTTTCCATGCCGCTGGAGGCCCAGCTTCCCGGTTCACCGGTGGGCCAGAGATGGCGCGATCATGTTTCTTTCGCGCCCGGGGCCCGGAAGTCGATCCGGGAGGTCCGGAAGGCCCACGTCTCCGGATCACCGAGAAGATGACGCGTAATTTCACATGCCCCGGTCGGCCTGGCGATGGTGGTAACTCGAATATGGAATCAGTAGTGCAGGTGGACGGGTGCTCCCACGCGGAGCGGATTCGATGGGATTATTGGTCGGATATCGATCAGAGGTCGATCGCCGGCGACGGCTCGTCGGCTCGCCGAGTGGCCACCGGGAGCTGACCGTGCTGGTGCCTCTCAAGGATTCCTGGTCGTTGGTCTTCGGCGTGTCCAGCGGCATGGGACAGGCCACGGCCCGTGCTCTGGCCGCGGAGGGCGGCAATGTCATCGGGATTCATTTCGACACCTCCGAAGGGCGGGAAGCTGCCGAGAAGCTGGCTGCGGAGCTGCATGAACGGGGCGTCGCGGCGCATTTCTTCAACCGCAATGTCGCCGCCTCGGCCACGCGCGCCGACCTGATACCCCGGATCGCCGAACTGACCGGCGGCGCCGGGCTGCGGGTCGTGCTCCACTCGGTCGCTTTCGGTTCGCTGCTGCCCTTCGTGCCCACGGCGGAGGCCACCGGCACCATCACAGCGAAGCAGATGGCCATGACCCTCGACGTGATGGCGCACAGCCTCGTCTACTGGACACAGGATCTGCTGGCCGCCGGGCTGCTGCGGCCCGGAGCCAAGATCTATGCGCTGACCAGCGCCGGGAGTTCCCTGGTAATTCCCAACTATGGAGCCGTCTCGGCGGCCAAGTCGGCGCTGGAGTCGCATGTCCGCCAACTCGCCGTGGAACTCGCGCAGCGCGGTGTGGCGGTCAACGCGCTGCGTCCCGGTACAACGATCACGCCCGCATTTCGGAAGATCCCGGGCAGCGCGCAGTTCGACGACAAGTGCCTTGCCCGTAATCCGCATCGGCGGCTCACCCGGCCCGAGGACGTCGGCGAGGCGATCGTCATGCTGTCCGCCAGTGATTCGTCCTGGGTGACGGGAAATGTGATCGGTGTCGACGGCGGCGAACTGATCGGGACATGACGACCTACCGGTCCCGCTGAGCGGCCCGGGGACCCGGGCCTCCCGGATCGGCAGGAACCCCGAGCGCGAAAGAAACATGATCGCACTGCCGCCGGCCATCCGGAACAGACGTGACAAAGAAAAGGATGCCATCCATGACCAAGAATCTGGAGATCACGGTGGACCGGGAGGAGCTGCGCGGCCTCGTCGCCGACGCCCTCGAACGGTCGCCGGCCGAGGTGACCGACGATGCCGACTTCATCAGCGAGCTCGACCTCGACTCGCTGATGGCGCTGGAGATCGTGGTGCGCGTGGAAAAGCGTTACCGCATCAAGGTGAAGGACGAGGAGTTCACCAGCATCACCTCCCTGAACGGGGTTTACGACCTGCTGACGGCCAAACTCGGAGAGACCTGACATGTCCGGTGACGTCCGCCCGGTCGCCGTGGTGACCGGCGGTTCCCGCGGCATCGGCCGCGCGGTGGTACGCCATCTCGCCGCTGACGGTTTCGACGTGGCGTTTTGCTACCATTCCCGTCCCGACGCCGCGGAGGATGCCGTCGCCGAGGCGGAGGCCCACGGCGGACGGGTGCTCGCCTACAAACTGGACGTCGCGGACGCCGGCGAGGCACGGGCGTTGGTGTCCGCCGCCGAGGACGAACTCGGGCCGATCTCCGCGGTGGTCGCCTCCGCCGGCGTCGTCCGGGACAACCCTCTGGTGCGGATGACCGACGACGAATGGCGGACCGTGCTCAGCACCAACCTCGACGGTACGTACAACATCTGCCGAGCGGCGATCTTCTCCTTCATGAAGCGCCGCACCGGTTGTGTCGTAACGATGTCCTCGGTGGCGGGCGTGTACGGCAGCGCGAAGCAGGCGAACTACGCGGCGTCCAAGGCCGGCATCATCGGGTTCACCCGTGCGCTGGCCAAGGAGTGTGGGCCGTTCGGTGTGCGGGCCAACGTGGTTGCGCCCGGCCTCATCGCCACCGACATGACCAGCGGTCTCGGCGAGCCGTTGCGCCAGCAGCTCGTCGAACGCATTCCGTTGGGCCGTGCGGGAGATCCGGACGACGTGGCCGCACTCGTCTCGTTTCTCCTTTCCGACCGGGCCGGCTACATCACCGGCCAGGTATTCGGTGTGGACGGTGGGCTGGTCGTGTGACAGGGCGATTCCTCAGTCGGCCGGGAGCCCGTTTTCCGCACCGCTGGAGGCCCAGGTCTCCGGGCCGCTGACGGCTCGGTCACCCGGGGGTAGCCCCTAAAACCCGCCCCCGTATACGGGTACTTTCCGAGGAGTCCGATGACGATAACCACCCGGAACGACGAACCATGGCTGCGGCGCTTTCATCCGGCGCCGGAGGCCAAGGTCCGTCTGGTCTGCCTGCCGCACGCCGGCGGCTCGGCCAGCTTCTACTTTCCGGTCTCACGGGCGCTGTCCGCGTCGGTCGAGGTGCTGGCAGCCCAGTATCCCGGCAGGCAGGATCGGCGCAGCGAGAAATGTGTGGAGGACGTCGCCGAGCTCGCCGACCGGCTTGTCGAGGTGCTGCTGGGCTGGGCTGACCGGCCGCTCGCCCTTTTCGGGCACAGCATGGGTGCCACGGTCGCCTTCGAGGTCGCCCGGCGGCTGGAGAACACCGGCGTGATCGCCGCGGGACTGTTCGTCTCCGGTCGCCGCGCTCCTTCCAGGCAGCGGGTCGAAAACATACACCGCAGCTCGGACGACCTGCTGCTGGCCGAACTGAAGGCGCTCAGCGGAACCGAGGCGCAGTTGTTCGGCGACAGCGAGCTGCTCAGTATCGTGCTACCGGTGATCCGCAGTGATTACAAAGCGGCCGAAACATATCGCTACCAACCCGGCCCGAGGCTGAACTGCCCGATTTTCGCTCTGGTCGGGGACAGCGACCCGAAGGTCACGGTTGACGATGCCCGCGCCTGGGCGGAGCACACCACGGCGCAGTTCGACATGGGCGTCTTCTCCGGTGGCCACTTCTATCTGACCGAACACCGTTCGGCTGTCATCCACACGATCCTGGAGCACCTCGCGCGATTTTGTGGATGATTCGTCTGCGGATGATTTGTCGTTTGATTCGTCGTTGTGGATGATGTGCCGGTCCCGTACCCGGTCAGCCGCGATCCGTCCGGTGGACGGTTTGATCTCGGCAGCCGTCGAGCCGACGAGAAAGATGTGAACGACGTTGGTCGCTACGGCTTTTTCCCTGTTTCAGTCGGAGGTGGCAATGAGCGATTCCGAAGCTGTCCCGAACGCGACGTCGGTGCGCCCGGATCGCCGGATCGCCGTGATCGGCATGTCCTGCCGCCTGCCCGCAGCGCCCGACCTCGACGGCTTCTGGCGGTTGCTGCGCACCGGAACAGCCGGCATCACCGAGGCACCGGAGGACCGTTGGGGCCCGCCCGGCCCGTTCGACAGCGAGCTGTCCCGTCCCGGTGGCCGGCGGGGTGGATTCCTCGACCAGGTCGACCGGTTCGACGCGGAGTTCTTCGGCATCTCCCCGCGCGAGGCCGCCATGGTGGACCCCCAGCAGCGGCTGGTACTGGAACTCGGCTGGGAGGCCCTGGAGGACGCCGGGATCGTCCCCGAAAGGCTGCGCGGCACCCGCAGCGGCGTGTTCGTCGCGGCGATGTGGGACGACTACGCCACCGTGCTGCGACGGGGCGGGCCCGAGGCGATCAGCCAGCACACCATGACCGGGCTGCACCGCAGCGTCATCGCGAACCGGCTGTCGTACAAGCTGGGGCTGCGGGGTCCGAGCCTGGTCGTGGACACGGGCCAGTCCTCCTCGCTCGTCGCGGTCCACCTGGCATGCGAGAGCCTGCTGCGGGAGGAGTGCACCGTCGCGCTCGTCGGTGGCGTGAACCTCATGCTCGCCGCCGAAAGCACCGTCACGGTCGATCGTCTCGGCGCGTTGTCGCCCGACGGCCGGTGCCACACCTTCGACGCGCGCGCGAACGGCTTTGTCCGCGGCGAGGGCGGGGCCGTTGTGGTCCTGAAACCCCTTGCCAGCGCCCAGGCGGACGGCGACCCGATCTACTGCGTGATCCGCGGCAGCGCGGTCAACAACGACGGCGGTGGTGACAGCCTGATCACCCCGGACCAGGCCGGGCAGGAGGACGTCGTCCGGCAGGCGTGTGCCCGGGCTGGCATCGCCCCGGCCGACGTGCAGTACATCGAGATGCACGGGGCCGCAACCAAAGTCGGCGACCCGGTGGAGGCCGCGGCCCTCGGTGCCGTGCTCGCAGCAGCCAGGTCGGGCCGGTCACCCCTGCGGGTGGGCTCGGTCAAGACCAACATCGGGCACCTCGACGGTGCGGCCGGTATCGCCGGACTGGTGAAGACCATCCTGTGCATCAGGAACCGGGAACTCGTACCGAGCCTGAACTTCCAGGCGCCGAATCCGGCGATTCCGCTGGACGCGCTGAACCTGGCCGTGCAGGTGGCAGCGCAGCGGTGGCCGGACGAGGGCGGCGGCCGGGTCGCCGGCGTCAGCGCGTTCGGCATGGGCGGCACCAACTGCCATGTGCTGCTCTCCGAACCGCCGGATCCACGCGACGACACGCGCGACGACACGCAGCAGGAGCGCAGGAGCGGACCGCCGCATGCGGTGCCCTGGGTGATCTCGGGTAGAAGCACGCGGGCGCTGCGGGCACAGGCGAAGCGGCTGCGCTCGTACCTGACCGATCATCCTGATCGTGAACCGGTGGACGTGGCCTACTCACTGGCGACCACCCGCTCGGCCTTCCGCTACCGCGGCGGGCTGGTTGCCCGGGACCGGGCCGACCTGCTGCGCGGCCTGGACGCCCTGGCAGAGGGGCAGGAGTTTCCCGGCCTCGTACGCGCGGTCGCAGGCGATGCCGGCGTGGTGGCGTTCCTGTTCGCCGGCCAGGGAGTGCAGCGGCTGGGTATGGGCAGGCAGCTGTACGACCGTTTCCCGGCCTTCGCCGAGGCCTTCGACGACGTGTGCGCGCACCTGGACGGCTACTTCGACCGGGGGGTGCGCGACGTCGTCTTCGCCCCGGAGGGCTCGCCGGACGCCGAGCTGCTCAGCCGCACGGACTACACGCAGGCGGCGCTGTTCGCGCTGGAGACCGCCCTGTTCCGGCTGGTGCGGCGGTGGGGTCTACAGCCTGGTTTCCTGCTCGGTCACTCCCTCGGTGAACTGACCGCCGCCCACGCCGCCGGCGTTCTGGATCTTGCCGACGCGTGTGCGCTGGTGGCCGCACGAGGGCGGCTGATGCACGGGCTTCCACCGGGCGGCGCGATGATCGCGCTGCAGGCCGCCGAGGAGGAGGTGCTGCCGCTGCTCGCCGGCCGCGAGGAGCACCTGAGCATTGCCGCGGTCAACGGTCCGATGGCGACCGTGGTGTCCGGCGAGGAGTCGGAGGCCGCGGCCGTCGCCGCCCATTTCGAGGCCGTGGGGCGCAAGGTCACCTGGCTGCGGATCAGCCTTGCCTCGCACTCGCCGCTGGTGGACGGCATGCTGGCCGAGTTCGGCCAGGTGGCGCAGGGCCTTTCGTTCGCGCCGCCGCGCATCCCGATCATTTCGACTGTCACCGGCGAGCCGGCTTCCGCCGCAGACCTGTGCACGCCCGGCTACTGGGTGCGCAACGTCCGGGAGGCCGTGCGGTTCTGCGACGGCGTCAGGCAGCTGCAGGCGCACGGCGTCACCGCCTTCCTGGAACTCGGCCCGGACGGTGTGCTCTCGGCGCTGGCCCAGGACTGCCTGACCACTCCGGCCGCGCACACCCCGGACATCGCCGTGGTACCGGCGCTGGCCAAGGACCAGGCCGAACCCGACGCACTGCTCGCCGCCGCCGTCAGCCTGCACGTCCGCGGGGCTGAGCTCGACTGGGACGAGGTGCTCGCCGGCCAGGACTGCCGGCCGGTGCGCCTGTCGACGTACGCGTTCGTCCGCCGGCGCCACTGGGCGGACGTGTCCGTACCCGAGACCACCGGCGACCACGGCCAGATCAATGTCCGGGCCAACGGCCAGGTCACCGGCCAGGCCGGCAGCCGGCCGGTCGTCGTGGCGGAGGCAGCGGAGGCGGACGAAGCAGACGAAGCGGACGAGGAGCAGCCGCTCGAGCCGGCGGCCGCCCTGGCCCTCAGCCTGGCCGGCCGCTCCGATGCCGAGCGGGAGGAGATCCTGTCGGACCTGGTCGGCCGGCACGTCGCCGCCCTGCTCGGGCACGCCTCGCCGGACGCCGTCGACGTGGGCTCGGCGTTCCGGGAACTCGGCTTCGACTCGCTCACCGGCGTCCGGCTGTGCCAACGCCTGGCCGAGGCCACCGGCCTGCGGGTGCCGGCCACAGTGCTGTTCGAACATCCCACGCCGCTGGCCCTGGCACGTCATCTGCGCCGCGAGATCTCGGGCGGGCAGGCTGTTGCCGCTGCCCCGGCGAGCGTCGCCTCCGGCGTTGACGAGCCGATCGCCATCGTCGCTATGGCATGCCGCTATCCCGGCGGGGTGCGCACCCCGGAGCAGCTGTGGGAGCTGGTTGCCGGCGGCGGGGACGCCATCGGCGGCTTCCCCACCGACCGCGGGTGGGACGTCGACGCCCTGTACCGGCCTGGCCAGGCCGAGCCGGGGCGGACCTATGTCGGCGAGGGCGGTTTCCTCGACGACGCCACCCTGTTCGACCCCGGGTTCTTCGGCATCTCCCCGCGCGAGGCAGCGGCGATGGATCCCCAGCAGCGGCTGTTGCTGGAGATCGCCTGGGAGGCGGTCGAACGGGCCGGTATCGCGCCCGAGGCGTTGCACGGCAGCCAGACCGGGGTCTTTGTCGGCGCCATGCCCCAGGACTACGGCCCGCGCCTGCACCAGGCCGACCGGGGCCTGCACGGCTACCTGCTGACCGGCAACACGCTCAGCATGGCCTCCGGCCGGATTGCATACACCTTCGGTCTGCGCGGCCCGGCGATCACCGTTGACACGGCGTGCTCGTCGTCGCTGGTCGCCCTGCATCTGGCCGCCCAGGCGCTGCGGCGCGGCGAGTGCACGTTGGCGCTCGCAGGCGGGGTCACGGTGATGTCCAGCCCCGGCATGTTCGTGGAGTTCAGCCAGCAGCGTGGGCTGGCCCCTGACGGCCGGTGCAAACCATTCTCCTCGGACGCCGACGGCACCGCCTGGTCCGAAGGCGTCGGCCTGCTGGTGCTGCAGACCCTGTCCGAGGCTCGCCGGGCGGGCCATCCGGTGCTGGCCGTCCTGCGGGGTTCGGCGGTCAACTCCGATGGCGCGAGCAACGGCCTGACCGCGCCGAACGGCGCAGCGCAGGAACGGGTGATCCGCGACGCCCTGGCCGACGCCCGGCTGACCCCGGACGAGGTGGACGCCGTCGAGGCGCACGGCACCGGCACCATGCTCGGGGACCCCATCGAGGCCCAGGCCATCCTGGCCACCTACGGGCAGGACCGGAGCGTGGACGGACCGCTGCTGCTGGGGTCGATGAAGTCCAACATCGGTCATGCCCAGGCGGCTGCCGGTGTCGCTGGCGTGATCAAGATGGTCATGGCGATGCGGCACGGCCTGCTGCCGGCGACTCTGCACGCCGGGAAGCCGAGCCCCCATGTGGACTGGTCCGCCGGCGCGGTCACGCTGCTGGACCAGGCGCGGCCCTGGCCGGAGCGTGACCGGCCCCGGCGGGCCGCCGTGTCGTCCTTCGGTATCAGCGGCACCAACGCGCACACCATCGTGGAGCAGGCACCGGCCGAGCGGAGCCTCGCCGGCGGTGCGCCGGCCACCGGTGTGCCCGGCACCGCCCCGGCACGTGCCTGGGTCCTGTCGGCCACCAGCGTGGACGCGCTGCGGGCGCAGGCCGAGCGGTTGAGCTCCCACGTCGAGGAACGTCCCGAGCTCGACGTGACGGACGTGGCATGGTCCCTGGCGACCGGCCGGTCCACCTTCGAACACCGGGCGGCGGTCGTCGGCCGGGACCGGGGCGAGCTGCTCGCCGGACTGCGCGACCTCGCCCTGGGCAGGCCGAGCGCGGCGGTGGTGCGGGGTACTGCCGGCAGGGGAAAGCTGGCCATGCTGTTCACCGGCCAGGGCGCGCAGCGGCCGGGCATGGGCCGGCGGCTGCGCGAGGTCTCCCCGGTGTTCGCCCGCGCGCTGGAGGAGGTGTTCGCCGTCTTCGACGGGCACCTCGACCGTCCGTTGCGTGACATCGTGTTCGCCGAGCCCGGCACGGCCGAAGCGCGGACTCTGAACGAGACCGCATACGCCCAGCCGGCGCTGTTCGCCCTCGAGGTGGCGTTGTTCCGGCTGACCGAATCATGGGGTGTGCGGCCGGACTTCCTCGTCGGGCACTCGATCGGCGAGCTGTCGGCGGCGCATGTCGCCGGGGTGCTGTCGCTGGCCGACGCGGCCGCGCTGGTCGCAGCCCGCGGCCGGCTGATGCAGGCCCTGCCCGCCACCGGCGCGATGGTGTCGGTGGCGGCCGGCGAAGCCGAGGTCGCCGCGCTGCTGGCCGGTCACGACGGACGCGAAGGAGAGGTCGCCGTCGCCGCCGTGAACGGCCCGGCGGCCACGGTGATCTCCGGCGACTCCCGGGCCGTGGACGCGATCGCGCAGTCCCTGCGGGAACAGGGCAGACCGACGACGCGCCTGCGCACCAGCCACGCCTTCCACTCCGCGCACATGGACGGCATGCTGGAGGAGTTCCGGCAGGTCGCGCGGTCCGTGATGTTCGCGCCGCCGCGGATTCCCATCGTCTCCGGCCTCACCGGCCAGCTGGCCACCCCGCAGCGTCTCACCGACCCCGACTACTGGGTGCGGCACGCGCGTGAGACGGTGCGCTTCCACGACAGCGTGCGCTGGCTGGAAGCGGCCGGTGTGACGAGGTTCTGCGAACTCGGGCCGGACGGCGTGCTGACCGCGATGGCGCACGAGTGCCTCACTGGTGCCACGGCGGCCACCGCGGCACGGATTGCGCTGCTGCGCCGGGACAGGCCCGACGACCAGGCCGTGACCAGCGCGCTCGCGACGCTGTTCACCGCCGGGGTGCAGCTGGACTGGCGTGGGATCTTCGCCGGGGCCGGGGCACGCCGCGTCGACCTGCCCACATACGCTTTCCAGCGGGAACGCTTCTGGCTGGCCCCCACAACCGCCCCTGTACCGGCCCCCGCGCCGGTGGCCACCGAGGCCGCCGCCGCAGCACCCGTGTCCGCGTCCCAGCTGCTGCTCGGCGCGCAGAGCTCGCCGGCCGGCTCCGGTGGTCTGCTGCTGACCGGCTGGTTGTCCGTACAAGCCCAGCCGTGGCTGGCCGACCATGTGATCATGGGGGCTGTCCTGCTGCCGGGAACGGCCTGCGCGGAACTGGCGCTGCACGCCGGACGCCGGGTCGGTGCCGGGCGGCTGGAGGAGCTCACCCTGCACCGCCCCGTGCTGCTTCCCGTGGACACCGCGGTCCATGTCCGGGTCACAGTGGACGCGTCCGACGCGACGGGGAATCGATCCGTGCGGCTGCATACGCGTCCGGGCACCGGAGCGGATGAGCACGACACCGACGAACAGCAGTGGACGCTGCACGCCGAGGGTGTCCTCGCGGCGGAGGGGCACGTGCCGCCCTCCGGTCTCGACGTGTGGCCTCCCGAGGGCGCCGAACGGGTCCAGGTCGACGATCTCTATCAGCGGCTGGCGGGACGCGGCTACGACTACGGTCCCGCCTTCCGGGCGCTCCGGTCGGCCTGGCGCCGGCAGGATGAGCTGTTCGCGGACGTGGTCCTGCCCGAGGCGGCGCAGGCCGGTCCCGCCGGTGCTGGTGGTACCGACAGCGCCGACGGTGGCGACAGCGCCGACGGTGGTGCCGGTGGCGAAGCCGGCGATTTCACGCTGCATCCGGCGCTGGTGGACGCCGCGCTGCACCTGGTCGTGGCCGAAGGCCCGCACGACGGTGATGCCGGGTTCGTACCATTCTCCTTCAGCGGGTTCACTACCGGTCGGCCGCGGGACGGATCGGGCGTCACGACGGCCCGGGTGCGGATCACCCCGCAAGGCCCGGATTCGGTGTCGGTGACGATCGCCGACGACATCGGCACGCCGGTGGTCTCGATCCGGGAGGTCGCGTTCCGGCGGATGGGTCCGCGGCAGCTCCACGACGCCCGTACTACTGGCCGTGACGCTCTGTTCCAGGTCGACTGGGCCGAGTTCGACCCGGCCGGCAGCGCGCCGGCCGGCAGCGCGCCGGCGGGCCGCTGGGCGGTGCTGGGGCCGGCCACCGGCGCACTGGCCGCGGCGGTCGACGCCACGGGCATCGCGGTGGACGGCTACTCGGACCTACACGCGCTGCGCGCTGCCGTCGAGGCGGGTGCGGTGGCGCCGGACGTAGTGCTCGCACCCGTCGGGCCCGCCACGCATGCGCCCTCACACGAGCCCCCGGCGGATGACCCGCTCCGGCCCGCTGACGTCCACCTTGCGGTGACGCGTGCGCTGGAGCTGGCGCAGTCGTGGCTGTCCGACCAGTCGCTGGCCGCGTCCCGGCTGGTGGTGCTGACGCGGGGCGCGGTCGACGCCGGCGCGGCTGCGATCACCGACCTGCCCGGTGCCGCGGTCTGGGGGCTGCTGCGCTCCGCGCAGTCGGAACACCCCGGCCGTTTCGTGCTGGCCGACTGTGACGAGCGCGAGCCGTCCTACCGTGCGCTCGTCGCAGCGCTCGCCGCCGACCGCGTCCAGCTGGTGGTGCGGGACGCCACGGTGCGTGTTCCCGCGCTCGTGCGGACCGCCCCGGCCGCGCGTGAGCTGCCCCGCCGGTTCGACGGCACCGGCACGGTGCTGCTGACCGGTGCGTTCGGCGGGCTGGGCCGGCTGGTCGCCCGGCATCTGGTCGCCCGGCATGGTGCGCGGCGGCTGTTGTTGACCAGCCGGCAGGGCCTTGCGGCCGCGGGCGCCGGCGACCTGGTCGCCGAGCTGACCGCGCTGGGCGCGGACGTACAGGTCGCGGCCTGTGACGTCGCCGATCGTGCCGGGGCCGCCGCGCTGCTGGACGGCATTCCCGCCGACCACCCGCTGCGCGCGGTGGTGCACGTGGCCGGTGTCGTCGACGACGCGACCATCGAGTCGCTGACACCTCAGCGGGTCGACGGCGTCCTGCGCGCGAAGGTCGACGCCGCCTGGCACCTGCACGAGCTGACCCGGGACCGCGACCTGTCGGCGTTCGTCCTGTTCTCCTCGGTCTCCGGTCTCATCGGAGCTGCCGGCCAGGGCAACTACGCCGCAGCCAACGCCTTCCTGGACGCCCTGGCGTGTCACCGCGCGCAGGCGGGGCTTGCCGCGACGTCGCTGGCGTGGGGGCTGTGGGACCAGCCCAGCGGCCTGGCCGGCGGCCTGCGGCCCGTCGACGTGCGGCGGATGGCCCGCGTCGGTGTCGCGGCCCTGTCCGAGCGTGCTGGCCTCGCCCTGTTCGACGACGCCCTCACCCGCGACGACGCCCTGCTGGTCGCGTTGCGGACGGATCCGGTGGCGCTGCGTGAGCAGGACGCCTCCGGCAATGTGCCGGAGGTGATGCGCACCCTGGTGCCTGCCGCCGGCAGGCGCGGGCCGCACGCCGGAGGGAACC
>NZ_CAAAFR010000069.1:0-1169 GCF_900634745.1 Protofrankia symbiont of Coriaria ruscifolia | reverse complement strand
CCGCCGGCAGGCGCGGGCCGCACGCCGGAGGGAACCTGCCCGCCGGCGGGAACGCGCCGGGCGCCGAGGGCGGGCTGGCCGCGCTCGGCCCGGTCGACCAGGAGCGGGTGCTGCGCGAGCTGGTGCGCGCCGAGACGGCCGCCGTGCTCGGACACACCGAGGCGGCGGTGGTGCGCGACGACGCGGCGTTCCGGGCGCTCGGGTTCGACTCGCTGACCTCGGTGGAGCTGCGCAACCGGCTGGGCACGGCAACGGGGCTGAGGATGCCCGCCACCCTGCTGTTCGACTACCCGACACCGGCGGAGCTGGTGGACTACCTGCTCACGCAGGTGCGCCGGAGCGGCGAGGCCGAGTCCGCCGCGGCCGCCGGCACCGTGGCTGCCACGGCTGTGACCACCCCCTTCGCCGAGGCGGAACCGATAGCGATCATCGGGATGGCCTGCCGGTATCCGGGCGGGGTCACCTCCCCGGAGGACCTGTGGGGGCTGGTGTCCACCGGCACCGACGCGATCTCGACGTTCCCGACGAACCGCGGCTGGGACGTCGACGCGCTGTACGACCCCCGTCCAGGACGTCCGGGCAGGAGCTACACCCGCGAGGGAGGTTTCCTGCACGACGCCGACGAGTTCGATCCGGAGCTGTTCGGCATCTCGCCACGCGAGGCCGTTGCGATGGATCCGCAGCAGCGGCTGCTCCTGGAGACGAGCTGGGAGGCGTTCGAGCGGGCCAAGCTGGACCCGACCGCCCTGCGCGGCAGTGACACCGGCGTGTTCGTGGGCCTGATGTACCACGACTACGGCACGAACATGGCCCGCCCGTCGCAGGACGTGGAGGGCTACCTGCTGACCGGGACCACGGGAAGCGTGCTGTCGGGCCGGGTGGCCTACACGTTCGGGCTGCAGGGTCCGGCGGTGACGGTGGACACGGCGTGTTCGTCGTCGCTGGTGGCGTTGCATCTGGCCGCCCAGGCGCTGCGCCGGGGGGAGTGCACGCTGGCGCTGGCCGGCGGCGTGACGGTGATGTCGACACCGAACACCTTCGTGGAGTTCAGCCGGCAGCGCGGGCTGGCGCCCGACGGGCGCTGCAAGTCCTTTGCCGCCGCCGCCGACGGCACCGGCTGGTCCGAAGGTGCGGGCCTGCTGCTGGTGGAGCGGTTGTCGGACGCGCGT
>NZ_CAAAFR010000068.1:0-4450 GCF_900634745.1 Protofrankia symbiont of Coriaria ruscifolia | reverse complement strand
CACCGCGCCGGCGCCGTGGCCGGACGTCGACCGGCCCCGGCGGGCCGTGGTGTCCTCCTTCGGGATCAGCGGTACGAACGCGCACGTGGTCCTGGAACAGGCGTCCGCGCAGCCCGCGACGGCACCGGTCGCCACCGCGCCGGTCACGGCACCGGTCGGCACGCCCGTCCTGTCGGATGCGGCCGGCGCGCCGGTCTCCCCGGACTCGGCCGGCTCCGCGTCCGAGACGGCCACCGGGAAGCGCACCGCCGGGATCGTCCTGCCCTGGGTGCTCTCGGGCCACAACGACGCCGCACTGCGAGCGCAGGCACAGCGCGTGCACGGGCACGTGGCCGTGCACGGCGAGCTTGATGGCGCGGATGTCGGCTACTCGCTGGCGGCGACACGAGCCGCGCTCGCGCAGCGCGCGGTGGTGCTGGCCGAAGATCATGACGGTTTCCTGCGGGGTCTCGCCGCGGTAGCTGACGGCGGGCCGTTGCCCGACGGTGAGCCGGTGGCCGAGGTCGTCCGGGGTTCGGCCGGGCCCAGGGGCGGGACGGTGCTGGTCTTCCCCGGCCAGGGCTCGCAGTGGGCCGGCATGGCGGTGGGGCTGCTGGACTCCTCGCCGACGTTCGCCGCGCGGATCGCCGAATGCGCCGACGCGCTGGCCCCGCACGTCGACTGGTCCCTGCTGGACGTGCTGCGCGCCGGCGGCGAACCGGCGTTGCTGGACCGGGTGGACGTCGTCCAGCCGGTGCTGTTCGCCGTGATGGTGTCGCTGGCGTCGCTGTGGGCCGACCACGGCGTCCGGCCGTCCGCCGTGGTCGGCCATTCCCAGGGCGAGATCGCGGCGGCGTATGTGGCCGGTGCGCTGTCCCTGCCGGACGCCGCCAGGGTCGTGGCGCTGCGCGCCAGGGCGCTGGCGGCCCTGAGCGGCCGGGGCGGCATGGTCTCCGTGGCCCTCTCCCCGGAGGAGGTCGCCCGGCGTACCCCGCACTGGGGTGAGCGGGCCTGGCTGGCCGCGGTGAACGGGCCGCGTTCGGTGGTCGTCTCCGGCGCCCCCGAGACGCTGGCAGCCCTGGTGGCGGACTGCGCGGCCGCGGACGTGCGGACCCGTCTGCTCCCGGTGGACTACGCCTCACACTCGCCGCACGTCCAGGACGTGCAGGCGGAACTGCTCGAGGAGCTGGCCGGCATCTCCCCGCGTCCGGCGGAGATCCCCTTCTACTCCACGGTGACCGGCGCTCCCATCGAGACGGCCATGATGGACGCCGGGTACTGGTATCGCAATCTCCGTCAGACCGTGCGGTTCGAGCCGGCGATCCGCGCCCTGCTGCGGGACGGGCACACCACCTTCATCGAGTCCAGCCCGCATCCGGTGCTGACGATGGGCATCGAGGAAACCGCTGCGGACGTCGGCGTCGACGTGCTGGCCATCGGTTCGTTGCGGCGCGACGACGGCGGCCGGCGGCGTTTCCTCGCCGCGCTGGCCGAGGCCCACGTGCGTGGCGTCCGGGTCGACTGGCAGGCCGCGTTCGACGGCGGCGACGCGCGCCGGGTCGACCTGCCCACCTATGCCTTCCGCCGCCGGCGCTACTGGCTCGGCGACGGCCAGGCTCCCGGCGGGCACAATGCGCCGGCCGCCGGTGCCGGCCCGGCCGAGGAGCGCTTCTGGGACGCCGTGCAACACCTGGACCTGGCCGCGTTGACCGCCACCCTCGACGTCGACGGCGAACAGCCGTTGCGTGCGGTGCTGCCCGCGCTGTCGGTCTGGCGGCGGCGGCAGGCCGACAGCGCGGCGATCCGTGACTGGCGGTATCGCGTCACCTGGAAGCCGCTGGTGGACGCCCCGGCGGTGGCGCTGCCGGGGACATGGCTGCTGGTGGCCCCGGCCGACCCGGCCGACCCGGGCCTGGTGTCGGCATGTGCCGCGGCCCTGTCCGACCGCGGTGCGCAGGTCGTCCGCGTCGAGCTCACCGCGGCGGACCGGGACCGCGGCGCACTGGCCCGCCTGCTCCGGGAGTCGCTGCCGCCGCAGGCGGTGGTCGGCGGGGTGCTGTCGCTGCTCGCCGTGGACGAGCGGCCGTTGCCCGACCTGCCCGGGGTGAGCGGGGGACTGGCCGGCACATTGGCCCTCGGGCAGGCCCTCGGTGACATTGCGGTCGAGGCGCCGCTGTGGTGCGTCACTTCCGGCGCGGTGTCGGTCGCGCCGTCCGACCGCCTGCGCAGCGCAGCGCAGGCACAGGTGTGGGGGCTCGGTCGCGTCGTCGGGTTGGAGCATCCCCAGCGGTGGGGCGGGCTGGTCGACCTGCCCGAGGTCGTCGACGGACGGGCACTGGCCCGGCTGGCCGCGGTGCTCGGCGGCGCCGGCGGCACGGACGGTGCCGGTGGCCAAAGTGGTGCCGGTGATGCCGGCGGTGCCGGCGGTGAGGACGAGGTGGCGGTGCGGCCGGCTGGCACGTTCGCCCGCCGGCTGGTCAGGGCGAGCGCACCGGCGCCGGCGGAACGCTCCTGGCGGCCGAGGGACACGGTCGTGGTGACCGGTGGTACCGGCGCCCTCGGCGCGCATGCCGCCCGCTGGCTGGCCCGTGGCGGCGCCGAGCACCTGGTGCTCACCAGCCGCCGCGGCGGTGACGCGCCCGGCGCGTCCGACCTGCGCGCGGAGCTGGAAAGCCTGGGTGCGCGCGTCACGATCGCCACCTGTGACGTCGCCGACCGCGGCGCGGTCGACGCCCTCCTCGACCGCCTCGACGCCGACGGCGCCGTGATCAGCGCTGTCGTCCACACCGCCGGCGTCAGCCAGCTGACCCCGCTGGCGGACCTCGACGTCGCGGATCTCGCCGAGATCCTCGACGCCAAGGTCACCGGCGCGACGAACCTGGCCGAGGCGCTCGACGGCCGCCAGCTGGACGCCTTCGTGGTGTACTCCTCGGGCGCGGGCGTGTGGGGCGGTGGCGCCCAGGGCGCGTACGCGGCGGCGAACGCGTTCCTGGACGCCTTCGCCGAGCAGCGGCGGGCGTCCGGACTGCCCGTGACGTCCGTGGCGTGGGGCGCCTGGGCCGAGGGCGGCATGGTGTCCGGCGACGTCGCCGAGCGGCTGCGCCGGCTCGGTATCCGGCAGATGGCCCCCGAGCTGGCCCTGACAGCCCTGCGAGAGGCCGTCGACCACGACGAGACGGCACTGGTCGTTGCCGACATCGACTGGCCCGGCTTCCTGCCCGGTTTCCTCGCGGCCAGGCGGCGGCCGCTGTTCGCCGACCTGCCCGAGGTCACGCTGGTGACGCAGGGTGACGGTCAGTCCGGCCGGCCCGGCCAGGCCACGCCGGCCGGCTCCGCCGTACTGCCGCCGCAGCTGGCCGGCCTGACCGCATCCGAGCGGCAGCAGGCGCTGCTGGACCTCGTGCGCGGCCACGCCGCCGACGTCCTCAAATACGACGGAGCGCAGTCGATCCAGGCCGACCGGGCCTTCCGGGAACTCGGGTTCGACTCGCTGGCCGCGGTCGAGCTGCGCAACCGGCTGGGCGCCGCCACCGGGCTGCGGCTGCCGACCACCCTGGTCTTCGACTTCCCGACGGCCACCGCGGTCGTGCGGTATCTCATGGCCGAACTGTTCGGCACCACATCCGAGACGGGCTCTGCCACGGGGATCGGCACGGGGGCTGGCACGGACGCCGGCGCCGTGGCCGGTGCGCCGGCGTCCGCCGTCACCGCCGACGAGCCGATCGCGATCGTCGCCATGGCCTGCCGGTTCCCCGGCGGTGTCGAGAATCCGGAGCAGCTGTGGCGGCTGCTCGTCGGTGAAGTCGACGCCATCGGCGCATTCCCCGACGACCGTGGCTGGCCGTTGGACACGCTGCTCGGCCCGTCCCCGGACCGGACGGGCACGACGACCGCGCACGAGGGCGGATTCCTCGACGACGTGGCCGGATTCGACGCGGGATTCTTCGGCGTGTCACCGCGTGAAGCGGTGGTCATGGACCCGCAGCAGCGGCTTCTGCTGCAGACCGCGTGGGAGGTGCTCGAACGCGCACAGATCGATCCGACCTCGTTGCGCGGCACGCCCACCGGGGTGTTCGTGGGCGGCTCCGGCCAGGACTACGGGCCGCGGCTGCACGAGGCGACCGGCGGCGCCGAAGGCTACGTGCTGACCGGAAGCGCGACCGCCGTGCTCTCCGGCCGGGTCGCCTACACCCTCGGGCTGGAGGGTCCGGCGGTGACGGTGGACACGGCGTGTTCGTCGTCGCTGGTGGCGTTGCATCTGGCCGCCCAGGCGCTGCGCCGGGGGGAGTGCACGCTGGCGCTGGCCGGCGGCGTGACCGTCATGGTCACCCCCGGGGCGTTCGTGGAGTTCAGCCGGCAGCGCGGGCTGGCGCCCGACGGGCGCTGCAAGGCGTTCGGATCGGGCGCGGACGGCACCGGCTGGGGTGAGGGCGTGGGCCTGCTGCTGGTGGAGCGGTTGTCGGACGCATTG
>NZ_CAAAFR010000067.1:3316-4923 GCF_900634745.1 Protofrankia symbiont of Coriaria ruscifolia | reverse complement strand
CTGGGGTCGATCAAGTCGAATATCGGTCACACCCAGTCCGCCGCCGGCGCCGCCGGCGTGATCAAAATGGTGCTGGCGATGCAACACGGCCTCATGCCGAAGACACTGCACGCCAATCAGCCCACCGATCAGGTCGACTGGTCCGGCGGCACGGTGTCGCTGCTGGCCGCGGCCAGGCCGTGGCCGCACACCGGACGGCCGCGCCGCGCCGGAGTGTCCGCGTTCGGGATCAGCGGCACGAACGCCCATGTCATCCTGGAACAGGCGCCGGACGGTGACTCAGCTCCGTCCGAACGAATCTCACCATCCGGAGTAGATCCGCTGCCCTGCGTGGTCTCGGCCCGCGGCCAGGCGGCGCTGCGGGGCCAGGCACGGCGGCTGCGAGCGCACCTCGACGGCCGCGCGGGTGACTCGCTCGAAGACCTCGCGTACTCGTTGGCGACGACACGGGCCGCACTGCCGCACCGGGCGGTGGTCCTGGCCGCCGACCGCGACCAGCTTCTGCGGGGGCTGGACGCGCTGGCCGATGACACCGCCGGGCCGAACCTCGTCCGCGGTGTGGCCCGGGAGGGCCGCAGCGCCTTCCTGTTCCCCGGCCAGGGCTCTCAGCGTCCGCGGATGGGACAGCAGCTGTGCGAGCGCTTTCCGGTGTTCGCCCAGGCGCTGGAGGAGGTGTGCGACCAGCTCGACGTCCACCTGGACCGTCCGCTGCGGGAGATCCTGTTCGCCGGCGACGGTTCCCCGGAGGCGGACCTGCTGCACCAGACGCTGTTCGCGCAGACCGGCCTGTTCGCGGTCGAAGTGGCACTGAGCCGGCTGCTCGGCGCCTGGGGACTGCGCCCGGACTACCTGCTCGGCCATTCCGTGGGTGAGCTGGCCGCGGCGTACGTGGCCGGCGTGCTCTCCCTGGAGGACGCCTGCGCTCTGGTGGCCGCCCGCGGCCGGCTGATGCAGGGCCTCCCGCCCGGCGGCCTGATGATCGCCGTGCAGGCGTCCGAGCAGGAGATGCTGCCCGTGCTGGCCGGTCGGGAACACCAGGTGAGCCTCGCCGCGGTCAACGGACCGCAGGCCGTGGTGGTCTCCGGCACCGAGGACGCGGTACTCGACGTCGCCGACCACTGGCAGCGCAACGGACGCAAGGCACGCAGATTGTTGGTCAGTCACGCTTTCCACTCCCCACAGATGGACGCCATGCTCGCCGAGTTCCGCACGGTGGCGGCCGCGATGACCTACGCGCCGCCGCGGGTTCCGATCGTGTCGACCCTGACCGGTGCGGTCATCTCCGCCGAGGAGCTCTGCTCGGCGGACTACTGGGTCCGGCAGGTCCGCCGCAGCGTCCGGTTCTTCGATGGCGTGCGCACGTTGCTGGCCAATCGGGTGACCACGTTCCTGGAGCTCGGCCCCGCCGGGGTGCTCACCGCCATGGGCAGGGACTGCCTCGCCGCGGACGACTGCGCACCATCGGTCGTCACGGACGACCCGGCGCCGTCGTTCGTCGCCATGCTGCGCGCCGACCGGGACGAGGTGCCGGCGCTGACCAGCGCCCTGGCCCACGTCCACGCCGGTGGCTCCAGCGGGTCCAGTGGGTCCGGCGTGGACTGGGCGGC
>NZ_CAAAFR010000067.1:0-3116 GCF_900634745.1 Protofrankia symbiont of Coriaria ruscifolia | reverse complement strand
CGTCCACGCCGGTGGCTCCAGCGGGTCCAGTGGGTCCGGCGTGGACTGGGCGGCGTTCTTCAGCGACCGGGACGTGCGTCCGGCCGAGCTGCCGACCTACGCCTTCCAGCCGACGCGGTACTGGCTGGACGCACCCGAGGGCACGCCGAACGCGGCGGCGGTCGGCCTCCAGCAGGTCGGGCACCCGTTGCTGGGTGCCGCGGTGGAGCTGCCGGACGGCGCCGGGTTCCTGTTCACCGGACGGCTGTCCGCCCACAGCCCCGCCTGGCTGTCCGAACACGCCGTGCTGGGCGGGTCGCTGCTGCCCGGCACCGCGTACGTGGAGATGGCGGCGGTGGCCGCCGACCAGCTCGGCTGCGCGGGGATCGCGGAACTGGCCCTGCACGTCCCGCTGGCCCTGCCCGTGCAGGGTGGCGTCGTACTGCGGCTGGCCGTCGGCGCCGCCGACACCGCGGGCCAGCGGCCGGTGAGCCTGTACTCCCGGGCCGAGGATGCCGCGCCCGAGGTCGCCTGGACCCGCCACGCCACCGGCTTCCTGCTGGAGCGGGAGCAGCAGCGGCCGCCCGCCGATGAGCCGGGCGTCCGGCCGCCGGTGGACGCCGTCTGGCCGCCGGTGGACGCCGTACCGGTGGACGTCGAGGACCTGTACCACCGGCTCACCGAGCGCGGCTTCGACTACGGGCCCGCTTTCCGCGGACTGCAGGCCGCATGGCGGCATGGTGACGACGTCCTGGCCGAGGTCCACCTGCCGTCGCCCGCCGACGCGGACGCGGGCCGGTTCGGCCTGCACCCGGCGTTGCTGGACGCGGCCCTGCACGCGATCGCCCTGCTGGACTCCGGCGGACCTGCGCCGGACGGCCTGCCGTTCGCCTTTGGCGACGTCCGCCTGCATTCCCGTGGCGCGTCCGCGCTGCGGGTGCGGCTGGCACGGGCCGGCGAGGGGATCTCCCTGGCGGCCACGGACCTCACCGCACGCCCGGTCGTCTCCGTCGGGTCGCTGGTCCTGCGCCCGATGTCGGCCGAGCAGATCGGCGGCGTCGCCCCCGCCCCGCTGTACGCGGTGCAGTGGGACCGCATCCAGGCCGTCGTCCCCGCGGGCCCACCCGGACGCTGGGCGCTGCTCGGGGACATCCCCGAGCAGCTGTCCGTCGCCCTCGCCCGCCGCGGTGTGGCCGTCACCTGCCATCCGGACCCGCGATCACTGCGGGAGGCCGTCGCCTCGGGGGAGCCGGCTCCCGACGCCGTGCTCATCGTCCACCCGTCCGGCACCGGCACCGATACCGATGGCGGTACTGGTGCGGACGCTGGTGCCGGCGCTGGCACACCGCTGGCGGCGCGGGCTCATAGTGCCACCGGTGACGTCGCGCAGTCGCTGCGGTCCCTGCTTGCCGACGACCGTCTCCGGTCGGCCAGGCTGATCCTGCTCACCAGCGGGGCGGCCGCGGTGCGCGAGGACGCCGAGCTGACTGATCCGGCGGCCGCGGCCGTGGGGGGCCTGGTGCGCTCGGCGCAGTCGGAACACCCTGGTCGGTGCGTCCTGGTCGACGTCGACGGGCACGACGCCTCGTGGGCCGCGCTGGCCGACGCGACAGGTTCCGGCGAGCCCCAGGCGGCGGTGCGCGCGGGTGCGGTGTACGTCCCCCGGCTGGCCCATGCGCGGCCGTCGCCCTCGGGCGACACCACACCGCTGGACCCCGAGGGCACCGTATTGATCACAGGTGGGACCGCTGGGCTGGGTGCGCTGGTGGCCCGGCACCTGGTGGTCAGGCACAAGGTGCGGCACCTGCTGCTGGTCAGCCGTCGAGGAGCGCAGTCCCCAGGCGCGGCGGCACTGTACGCCGAGCTCACCGGCCTGGGCGCCCAGGTGGAGCTGGCCGCCTGTGACGTGGCCGACCGCGATGCGCTCGCCCGCCTGCTCACGGCCGTCCCCGCCGAACATCGGCTGACCGCGGTCGTGCACGCCGCGGGGGTTGTGCACGACGGTGTCATCGAGTCGTTGACGCCGGATGCCATCGACCGGGTGATGCTGCCCAAGGTGGATGGTGCCGTGCACCTGCACGAGCTCACCCGCACCACCGACCTGGCCGCGTTCGTGCTGTTCTCCTCGATGTCGGGCATTCTCGGCGGCGCAGGGCAGGGCAACTACGCGGCGGCCAACGCCTTCCTCGACGCTGTGGCCAGCCACCGCCGCGCGGCGGGACTGCCGGCGGTCTCGATTGCCTGGGGGCCGTGGGCGCACACCGACGGGATGGCCAGCCGGCTGCGTGAGGCCGACCGCCGCCGGCTGCGCGCGGCCGGGCTGGTCTCGCTGACACCGCAGGAGGGCCTGGCCGCGTTCGACGCGGTGCTTGCAGCCGGTAACGGTCGTAGCGTGGTGGCGTCCGTACGGCTGGACGTCGCCGCGCTGCGCGCGGACACCACGCCGCCGCTGCTGAGCGGGCTGGTGTCCACGCGGCGTCCCCCGTCACGGCCGGACACGCCGCAGTCGCTGCGCCAGCGGTTGGCCGGCCTACCCGAGCTGGAACAGCACCGGCTGCTGCTGGACCTGCTGCGTGTGCACACCGCCGCCGTGCTCGGACACGGCAGCACGGACACCGTCGACACGACGGTCGGATTCCTGGAGGCCGGATTCGACTCGCTGACCGCCGTCGAACTGCGCAACCAGCTGAACACGGCCACCGCCCTGCGGCTGCCGACGACACTGCTCTTCGACTATCCGACCCCGGCGCTGCTGGCCGAGCACCTGCGCGCGCAGATACTCGACGGCGATACCAAGGCGCCCCCGCCCGTGCTCGCCGAACTCACCCGGCTGGAGTCGGCACTGGCGACGGTCGCGACGGACGGCACCGTCCGTGCCGCTGTGATCATCCGGCTCAGGGACGTGCTGGCGAAATGGACGGACGCCGGCGAGCGTCCGGACGACGCCGATGTGGCGGACAAACTTCGCACGGCCACCGCCGAGGAAGTATTCGACTTCATCGACAATCAGATCTGAGAACCGGACCCATTGGCGCGGTCTCCCGAATTTTCGAAGGTGATACGCATGACCGAGGAACAGCGGCTGCTGGATTATCTGAAGCGGGTCGTGGCTGAGTTGCACGAGGTCCGGTCGCGGT
>NZ_CAAAFR010000066.1:0-4323 GCF_900634745.1 Protofrankia symbiont of Coriaria ruscifolia | reverse complement strand
CCCACAACCCCATCCCCACCCGCATCCACCACAGCCGCATCCACCACAGCCGTGTCCACCGCATCCGCGCCCGCCGCCGCCACGTCGACTGCAGCCGGGCCCACTGTCGCCGGGCCCACCGCGGCCGTGTCGGCTGTCGCCGTGGGGATGGCCGGGTCCGCGCCGGCCGGCGAGGCGCACCCAGCCCACCAGGCCCACAGCGGCACGGTTCTCGCGCTGCCGGAGGGCAGCTGCCCGGCCCGCTGCGCGGGAACGTCGATGAGTGCCCCTGCACCAGCAACGGGATCGGGAGAACCAGCAGCGGATCCGGGAGTGGAGGCAGACAGCCCAGGGGCGGAGGGCCCGGGGACCGAGGCCGGCAGCCGCGCTCCAGACGCGGACGGTACCCGGCCGGGCAGCGTTCCGGACCTCGGCCCGCCGCCCTTCTAAGCGACCCGGGAACTTGGGCTTCCGCTCGCACGAGTGTCAACAGCACCCGGCCCGCCGTCGTCGGGCGGGAGAGCGTGTAACCGGTCTAGGACCTCCCGATCATCTGCGATGTTCTATACCGGTATAAACCATCTAAATATTATGAATGGTACAAAAACGGTACAAGAAGGTACTTCCGCTTCGGTCGTATGGTGCCAGCTTGACAGCATCGGTGACAGCGTGAACGCTGGTTACAGCGTAACCGCGACACGGAGCGGAGGAAGAGCTATGAGCACGAGCAGCACGCAGCGCCGGCACGAGACGGTCGCGCACGCGTTCGCCGACCTGATGAACGGTCACGATCCGGATGCGGTCGACAGTTTCGTCGCGGAGGACTACATCAACCACAACGTGTTCGTCGCGGACGGACGCGCGGCGAACCGAGCGTTCTGGACGCAGTGGTTCGCCGCGTTCCCAGACACCGAGGTGAGCCTTGATGATGTCTTGGTCGACGGAGATCGGGTTGCCGGCAGGTTCACCTACCGGGCGACATTTCGTGCCCCCTTCATGGGACTGCCGCCGACCGGTCGCACGGTGGTGATGCACTCGATCGACATCTGGCGCGTGGTCGGCGGTATGGCCGTGGAGCACTGGGACCAGCTCGACGGCCAGGCGTTCTTCGCGCAGCTGACCGGCGATGCCGACAGCCGATGACGGTCGAAGCACGGGATGACCCGGCGCCGACGCGTGCGCAGCAGCGCCGGGAGCGGGAACGGGCCGCCGCCCGCGAGTCGATCCTGTCCGCCGCACGGGAGCTGGCGCGAAGCGAGGGCTGGGACGCGGTGACCATGCGGCGGCTGGCGGAGCGCATCGACTACTCCGCGAACTTCGCCTACCGCTACTTCACCGGCCGCGACGACATCCTGCTCGCCCTCGTCCGCGACGGGTTCACCCGGCTGCGCGAGACCATGGACACCGCAAGCAAGCAGCCGATGTCCGGATCCGCCACCAGGGCGTCTGGCACGGACGTCGCAGCCATCCGGCGAGCCGCGCACGCCTACCTCGACTTCGCCCTGACCGAACCTGACCTGTATCAGCTCATGTACGGCCTGGGGGGCGTGCGCGTACCCGCCGCCGACACCTGGGTCGAGGGGCAAGCCGTCGGTGACGTCCTGACCGGACTACTCGCCGCAGCCGGCGACCGGCAGCCCGAGCAGCACGTGCTGCAGCTATGGGCCACCGCGCATGGGCTGATCGCGCTGCTGGCCGTCGGCCGCGTCGACGTCGACTCCGCCGCGCTGCACGCCCTGCTCGAGGACGCGCTGACCGACTGCCTCACCCGCGCCCTACCCACACCGGCGGCATCGCCTCGGCGCGGCACCCGATCGACCGGAAAGAGGCAACTGTGAGCAATCTAGCTACCGCCGCCGCGCTCGTCGCAGTCGCGACTGCCGCGATCATCTATGGCACCGACATCTTCTCCGCGCTCGTGCTGCGCCCTGCCGCAGTCGATGCCGCTGACGCCTCCATAGCCGACCTGCTCGGCCGGGTCCACGAGTACGGAGATCGCCGACTGCCCGTACCCGGAGCAGTTTCCGTCATCGCCGCAGCGCTCGCCACCACGACCAGCGACAACAATCCCGCGCGCATCGGCGGCGCAACAGCTCTGGCCGCGCTGCTGGCCTGGCTTGCGATCTACGTACGCGTCAGCGCGCCGATCAACAAGCAGCTCCGCACGGCCGCGGCCAACCGCACCGTTCCCCCGGACACGCGAGCCCTCCAGCAACGCTGGGACAGCGTCATCTGGGCCCGTGCCGCCCTGCAAACCGTCGCGCTGACCGGGCTGCTCACCATCGTCCTCAACCGATGAGCCCTGGCCTGCGCTGCCTCCAGCCCGCACCGGCACGAGCACCACCATGGGCGGGCGTGGCGGCGAGGTGAAGGTCCTCGACAGTCGTGATGGGCTTGTTCTTCGTTGGCAGCGAGAACTTGAGGATCTTCTTCTCAACGGAGAAGAGCTGCTTGGACAGCCGGCCGGTGTTGTAGCGCAGGCCGTAGCGCTCACATATCTCCCGGACCTCGGCAGCGATTTCAGGGTAGCGGCGGGCGGGGATGTCGGGGAACAGGTGGTGCTCGATCTGATGGGACAGGTTGCCTGTCATGACGTGGAAAAGCTTGCATCCGATGATGTTGGACGAGCCGAGCAGTTGGCGGTAGTACCAGTGGCCGCGGGTCTCGTTCTCCGCCTCCTCTTCGGTAAACGTGGCGACGCCCGCCGGGAAGTGGCCACAGAAGATGATGTTAAAGGCCCAGATGTTGCGGACCAGGTTCGCGAGCGCGTCACCGGCCAGTGTGCTCAGGAGGAAGGGGCCGGTGAGCAGCGGGAAAAGGATGTAGTCCTTGAGCGTCTGGTTGCGGACCTTGCGCAGCATTCCGCGGTTCAGGGGCTTGGCCTCAGCCCAGGTTCTCTCGCCGGCGAAGATTTTCTCAGCCTCCAGATCATGGAGGAGCACGCCCCATTCAAATAAGATCATCAACAGGAAGGCGTAGAGCGGGTTGCCGAAATACTTCGGCCTCCACTCCTGGCTCTCCTGCATACGCAGGATGCCATAGCCAAGGTCGCGATCCTTGCCGATGATGTTGGTATATGTGTGATGTATGTAATTGTGGGAGTATTTCCACTGCACGCTGGGACAGACGGTGTCCCACTCATACATACGGGAGTTCAGGCCGGGGTCACCCATCCAGTCGTACTGGCCGTGCATGACGTTGTGGCCGATCTCCATGTTGTCAAGGATCTTGCTCACGCTGAGCGAGACGACCGCGAGCGGCCAGGCCGGCGGCACGTAGAAGAGCACGCGGCCCGCGACCTCGAAGGCGCGCTGAGCCTTGACGACCTTGCGGATGTATGCCGCGTCCTTCTCGCCGAGGTCGGCGACGACCCGCTGCCGGATCGCATCCATCTCGGCGCCAAATGCCTCGATCTGTTCAGGGGTGAGCATGGTGGATTGAGTGGTCACAATGGGCCCCTTCTCCGATTTCTCGCCGATTTCGTCTGCGGCGGTGCGTTCGTTCGCGTGCGCGATTGAGGCACACGAGTCCGGGCGCAGTGGATGGGTCAGAGATCGACGGCGCAGTTGCCGACGGGGATGGACACGCAGATGCGGATGTCTTCGTCGGGCAGGCTCGACTCCTCGCCGGTGAGCACATTGCGGACAGTGCCCTCGGCCTTATGGGATGTACACGAGAAGCAGATGCCCATGCGGCAGCCGAACTCGGGAGTAAGCCCGGCGGCCTCGGCCTGCTCGAGCAGGCTGGTCCCGGTGTTGGCCGCGGTGGCGCCGGCCTTGGTGAAGGTCACCTCGCCCTCGGCCGTGCCATGAAAGACAGGCGTCTTGAACTACTCCACGCGCAGCTTGTCGCCACCGTCGTAGGCGGCCTGGATTTTCTCGATCAGGCCTGCCGGGCCGCAGGCCCAGGTGTCGACGTCCGGGTAGTCCGGCACGAGCCGGGACAGCTCCATCGGCGTGAAGAACCGGCCGCCCTGCCCCGGGTAGACCAGGTGGACATGGACGTTCGGAGGCAGTTCGGCGAGCTCGTCGGCGAAAATCTGGCGTGTCGGTGACTGTGCGTAATGCAAAAACGTGATGGTGCCGCCGTAGCCGCGGCGCAGCAGTGTGCGGACCATCGACATCACCGGGGTGATGCCCGAGCCGCCGGAGATGAACAGCAGTCGGTGCGGCAGCGGCTCGGGCATGGTGAACTCGCCGGCCGCCTGCGAGAGGTGGACGATCGTGCCCGGCCGGGCGCATTCAACGAGGTATTTGGAGACGACGCCGTCAGGGTTGGCGCGCACCGTGATCGTGATGCGGTCGCCGCGGCCGGACTCGGGCGAGGAGACCGAGAAGCACGGAT
>NZ_CAAAFR010000065.1:0-7268 GCF_900634745.1 Protofrankia symbiont of Coriaria ruscifolia | reverse complement strand
CGGCCACACACCCGCGGCCACGCCCGACGAACAACCGGAGAGCGCCGCGCTGCGCACCATGCCCATCTCAGCTCGTCCCGGCCCGTCCCGGCCCATCCCGGGCGCGGTGCACGAGAGCCAGGGCCCGCAGTGGGGTAAACAGGCCGGCGAGGGCACCGTCAGCCGATGTCGAAGCGAGCGGCGGCGCGCAGCAGGGCCGGGGAGAGACGGCCGAGGATGCGGGCAGCCCTGGCCTCGACGGTGACCGGTACGACGGCCTTGTTCTTGCGGACGGCGCGCAGGATCTGGTGGGCGACCTTGTCCGGGGGGAAGTTGCGCCTGGTGTAGAGGGCGGAGATGCGGTCGCGGGTGGCGTCGAGCCGGTCGGCGGACCGGCCGGAGAAGGTGCTGGTGCGGGTGATGTTGGTGTTGACGATGCCGGGGCAGATGGTGGTGACACCGATGCCGGCGGGGGCGAGTTCGGCGCGCAGGCAGTCGGAGAGCATGTAGACAGCAGCCTTGCTGGTGGCGTAGGCGGCGAGGATCTTGCTGGGCAGGTACGCGGCGGCGGAGGCGAGGTTGACGATGTGGCCGCCCTCACCGCGGTCGACCATGAGGGTGCCGAAGGCATGGCAGCCGTGGATGACGCCCCCGAGGTTGACCTCCAGGATGCGGCGCCACTCCTTCTCGGTGGTCTGCAGGAAGGTGCCGCAGTGGCCGACGCCCGCGTTGTTGACCACGATGTCGGGGACGCCGTGGGCTGCGGCGACTTCGGTGGCGAAGGTGTCGACGGCGGGGCCGTCGGAGACGTCGACGCGGTAGGCGTGGGCGGTGGCACCGAGCAGGCGTGCGAGTTCGGCGGTGCGCTCGGCGGTGGCCAGGTCGAGGTCGCAGACCACGACGTCGGCACCGTGCTCGGCGAAGGCCAGTGCGGTGGCACGGCCGATGCCGCTGCCGCCGCCGGTGACAACGGCCAGCTTCCCGGCGAAAGGCCCCCGCCCTCGTTGCGCACCGGAGGCCCGGTCCAGTGCAGGGGATGCGGGCGCACCGTCGGCGCACGAGACGATTTCTTTGATCATTCGTGCCACGGTGGGGCCTTTCTCCAGTAGTGCGGACCAGTGCCCGGCCGGCAGGGTGCGCCGCCACAGGTACGGCGCCCAGCGGCCGAGGTCGTCACCCAGGGCGGGACTGACGTAGCGGTCCCGGGTGAGGGTGATCAGCTGCACCGGTATGGCGGTCGGGCGCTGCCGTGGGCGCAGGAGGCGGGGCAGCATGTTGGCCCGGTACAGCGCGATACCGCGTACGGCGTCGGCGGCAAGGGTGGGCTGCGGGTGGCCGGCTCGCGGGGCGACCCCTTCGGCATACGACAGCACGCGGCCCCACCCCGCGGCCAGGCCCAGCCGCCAGGCGGCGGGGGCGAGCAGCGGCGCGTGGAAGACGCCGATGTACCACGAGTGCGCGGCCTGGGCGAGGAGTTGGCCGACGTGGCGCGGGGTGGGGCGGATAAGGCGTCGTCGAACCCAGTGGCCGACGTGGTCCAGGCAGGGACCGGACAGGGAGGTGTAGGAGGCGATGCGGCCCGCCGAGCGTGGGTCGGTGACGGCCTCCCAGGACTGGATGGACCCCCAGTCGTGGGCGGCGAGGTGTACCGGCCGGTCCGGGCTGACCACGTCGGCCACGGCGAACAGGTCGTCCGCGAGCTGCGGCAGCCGGTAGCCGCGCACACCCGCCGCAGCCCCGGAGGCCCCGGCGCCACGCACGTCGTAGCGCACGACGTGGTGACCGCTGGCTGCGAGGGTGGCGGCGACGTCGTCCCAGACGTGGTGGGTGTCGGGGTAGCCGTGCACGAGCAGTACCGTCGGCCGGGCAGGGTCGCCCTGCTCGTACACGGCCAGCGGCACGCCGGCCGAGATGACCGTACGGTGTTTCATCGTGCGTCCGATCGGGTGTCCGCCTGTTGCCAGCGACGCACGTGTGGCGGGTCGTCGTCGAGCCAGTGGGCATCGTCCTCGGTGACCACCAGTAACTCCTCGAACTTCAGCCCCACCTCGCGGAATCCGACGTGTGGCTCGACCGCCCACAGCCCCGGCGTGGGCGCGTGCCGCGAGGAGCGGCCGTCGGCCCACAGCGGCGAACGGCCGTGCAGGCGCTCGCTGACGAGCTCGCGGCCGAGGGTCTCCAGCGTTCGTACTCCGAAGCCGAGGAGGTTGACTCCGGCGGGCCCGCGGGCGGTCATGCGGGTGACCTGATGGCCGATGACCCGTCCCGGATAGACCTTGTGCCGGTTGTCGTAGCCATGGTGGGCGATGAGCGCGTCCACGGAAGCGTAGATGTCGTTGAGCGGTTTGCGCTGCCGCACCTCACGGAGGATCAGCTCGCGGTATTCGCGCAGGTCAAAGGCAATCTTGTCCCATATGGGATTGTCGCCGGCCTTGCCCGCGTAGCCGATGTCGGCGGTGTAGCCGTCGACGACGGGAGCGCAGTCGAGGATGTACGGCATGCCTTCTTCCAGCTTCCGCCGACCCGCGAAGAACTGCAGCGGCGTCTGGAAGTGCCGGAAGGCGGTACGGTCGCCGAACCAGGCGAAGGGGATGTGGAAGAAGTCCTGGACGCCTTCGTCGACCAGCTCCCGGCGGAGCCGGGCAGCGACCTGACGTTCGGTCACTCCGGGTTCCAGCCAGGCTGCGACACGCTCGGCGCAGCCATAGGCGAGCTGTTGCAGCTCACGGAAGCGGTCGAGGTCGGTGCTGTCGTACGGGAAGGCCGGTGCGGCCTGGGCCTGCATGGTCATGGGCATCGCCTTCGGGTCGTGCGTGTATGTCGCGCGTGTACGGGATCACAGGTCCAGGACGAGACGTTCGCCTGCGGGGGCGCGGGATACGCAGACGAGCATCGCGCCGCCGGCGCGCTCGGCGTCGGTGAGCCGGTGGTCGCGGTGCTCAACCAGTCCGGTGAGGACCCGCTGACGGCAGACCCCGCAGAATCCCCGCCGGCAGGAGTAGGCGGCCGCGGGGACGGCCTCGCTGAGCACGTCCAGGGCGGATCGGTCGGCGGGGACGGGCAGCGCGCGCCCGCTGCGGGCCAGGTGCAGCTCGAAGGGGTGGCCGCCCCGGATCGGGACGGGAGCGAATCGCTCACAGTGCAGGGCCGTGGCGGGGCTCGCGTCGAAGGCCGCCTTGATGCCGTCGAGCATGGGGGCTGGGCCGCAGGCGTAGACGGCGGCCCCGGCCGGGGCGCGGCGCAGCAGGTCGGCGGCAGCGGGGATCCCGTGCTCCTCGCCGGAGAGAATCTCGACCCGGCCACCGAGCTGCCGCAGTTCGTCGGTGAACGGCAGGCGGGCGCGGCTACGACCGGTGTACACAAGCCGCCAGTCCAGACCGCGCCGCGTGGCCTCGCGGGCCATCGGCAGGATGGGGGTGATGCCGATGCCGCCCGCGATGAGCAGCACGCAGGGCTCGGCGGCGAACGGGAAGGCGTTGCGCGGCCCACTCACGGTGAGCCGGGTACCCTCCGGCAGGGCGTCGTGCACTTCCACCGATCCGCCGCCGCCCGTCTCGATGCGGCGTACCGCGATCCGGTAGGCGGCACGGTCGGCGGGGTCGCCGCACAGGGAGTACTGGCGCCGGCGGCCGGAGGGCAGGTGCAGGTCGAGGTGGGCCCCGGGCCGCCAGGCGGGCAGCGCCGCACCGTCGGGGGCGGCCAGGCGCAGGCAGACGACGTCTTCGGCCTCGGCACGGCGGGTGGCCACCACGAGGTTGCGCGGGGGCGCGTTCGCCGCAGCGGGCCGACGGCGGCGGCGCGGCCGGGTGGACAACGGGAAGAACGCGTCGCCGAAGGCGGCCAGTGCCCGCATCATGCGGTCGGCACGGGGTCTGCCGTACAGGTCGGGGGGAAGGGATCGGCTCACGGGTCCGGGTCCTGTTCGAACGTCAGTGGGCGGCGGCGCGGGCAGCCGGGGACGTGGCGAGGTAGGCGACCGCCTGCCGGGTCGAGCCCTCCTGGGCGGGGTGGTAGCCGCGCTTGACGTAGCGCGCCCCGGAGCGCACAGCCGCACCGGGGCTTGGCAGCAGCCCGCGCCGCGAAGCCGCGAGGAAGCCGTGCCAGCTCGCCTTCTGCCGTGGCCCGACCGGCTGCGGATCGGCGGCCATCAGGAAGCGCGCTCCGCGGATCCACAGCCAGTACAGGGCAGGACCGGTGATCGCCATGGTGCGGATCCGCCGCGCGTAGCCCGGGTCCAGGTGTCTGAGCAGGTCGTACGCGACGCTGCGGTGCTCGACCTCCTCCGCGCCGTGCCAGCGCAGCAGGTCCAGCATCACCGGGTCGGCGCCGGCGAGGTCCAGGGCGTCCGCGTTGAGTACCCAGTTGCCGAGGAAAGCGGTGAAGTGCTCGACCGCGGCGATGATCGCAACCCGCTCGACGACATGCTCCCGGGCCCGCTCCGGCGCCAGTCCCGGGCGCTCCCCCAGCACCCGGTGGAACAGCCACTCGACCTGCCGTACGTACGGGCCCGGATCCAAGCCCTTGGCGAGCAGGTGGTCAAGCACTCCCTGGTGGGCCTGCGCGTGGATGGCCTCCTGCCCGATGAACCCGAGCACGTCCTCCCTCAGCCGGTCATCGGTGATCAGTGGCAGGGCCTGCTTGAAGACGCGTACGAACCAGCGCTCGCCCTCGGGCAGCAGCAGATGCAGCACGTTGATGGTGTGGGTGGCTGTCGGCTCGCCCGGGATCCAGTGCATCGGAAGCCGTGACCAGTCGAAACGGACGTCGCGCGGCTGCAGGACCAGGTTGTCGTGCTCTTGTACAGGGGACTCGGCAGGGAACATCGAAGCGCTCCTCCGTCACCTAGAGGGGGCTGAAGAAGGCGCGACGTGCCGGCTGCGCCTCAGGACGCGCCACACCCTTATTGATGATTACTCAACAGTAGGGACTATTGAGCTGGAGTCAATAGGATGGACACATGATTCGCCCCCCCGGCGTGCGCGGCACCCGACTCCTTCCCTCCGACCGCCGGAGCCAGATCCTGGCCGCCGCACGCCGCATCCTGCAAACGCGGACGATCGACGACATCTCCGTCGAGTCCGTGGCCGCCGAGGCTGGCGTCTCCCCCGGGCTGCTGTTCCACTACTTCGGCTCGCAACGCAAGTTCCGGCACGCCGTCCTCCAGGCCGCCGCCGAGGACCTGCTCGGCCATCTGCGCCCCGAACCGTCCCTGCGCCCCGGCGAGCAGCTGCGCACCGGCGTCGAGACCTTCGTCGAGTACGTCTCTCGCCATCCCGACATCTACCAGGCCGTCACCCGGCTCGACAGCGGCAGCGACATGCGCACCCTGCACCGCTCGACCCGCGCCACCCTGGCAGGCTGGATCACCGAAGGCCTCACTTCCGCGGGCGCACCCGCCACCCCTGCCCTCACCATGGCCGTGGCCGGCTGGTTGGCGTACATGGAGGAAGTCGTCCTTAGCTGGCTCGAACAGCCGGCCATCGACCGGGCCGGCCTCATCGACCTGTGCGAACGCACCTGCTACCAGGTCGTCATGGCCGCCTTGGACGACCCTGAGCAGTACGAGCAGCTCAAAAACCGCATCCATGAACGCGCCTGAAACGGCACCGGACCCGACGTCCGGGCCATCCTCGGCCACGGGAGCCGTCCGCGCGATCCTGTCCAATCCCGCTACGCCGGACGGCAGGTCTGGAACATCTGGAACAATGAGAACAGGTGCCGCAAGGCCGTCGACTGACGTCAGGGCGTTGATCGGCCGTTACCGCGCCGGGGATCTCCTCCGAGGGAAGGTCGCCCCACCGCCAGAGCCGAAGGCGGTCACCGGCCGTCGCGCCAAGATCGCAGAACCGGCCGACCACCTCGATACGCTGCTTCGGCTTGAGATAGGACATTCTTGAGATAGGACATTGAGGTGGAAGGCATCGTCGACGATGCGTGAGTCGGCGGGTAGAGCTGGAAGGCGGGACGATGGCACGGATCGGGTTCGCGGCCGACGGCGAGAACGAGTGTGTCCGTGCCGTGCGCGAGTTCATCCGTACGGAGCACGAGCTAGTGATCCCAAGCGAGTCGACGGTATGGACGGACATGTCGCGCACCGTTGCGAAGTCGGTCGTCTCCGGCGACGTGGACTACGGGGTGCTGATGTGCTGGACGGGCACCGGCACGGCGATCGCGGCCAACAAGGTACGTGGCGCGCGCGCCGCCACGGCGGCCGACGCGTGGACAGCTCGTGGCGCGCGGCTGTGGAACGACGCCAACGTCTTGACGCTGAGCCTCAAACGCCTGGCCCCTGACGTCGCCGTCGAATGCGTGAAGGCATTCCTGGACCAGGCCGAGCCCGACCCCGAGGAACTGCCGGTGATCCAGGGGCTGCGTGACATCGACGGCTGACCGCGCACCGCGTCGGTCACCCGGGCCGACCCGGCAGGGAGCGGTGGCGATGCCGACGAGGCAACCCACGATGATCGACAGCCACTGGCCGGCTGATCGGGTGAGCGGGTGAGCGGCGATGCCGATGACGCCGCCCACGATCGCGGTCAGCACCGCCCGTACCGCCGTCCGCGCGGTGCCCGTCACACCCTGCGTCCGTATCACGGCCACGAGACCTCCAGCGCGACAGCACCACCTCGAACGGGAGCGTCCACCGGCCGGCGGGCCCGGCCGGGGCGTCAGCGAACCATGTCGGGGCCGTTGAGACCCTCGAGCGCGAGAGCCAGCAGCCGGTCGATCGTGACGCGGCCAGAGACGGCGGCCGAGGTCTGCTCGTACGCCCACGCGACACCGCTGACCAGCGTGAACAGCTCGAGGGCGTCAAGATCGGGACGGATTTTCCGCCCGCTGCGCACGGGCGACGAGGGCCGCGCCGGCGTCGCGCATGGCCTCGCAGGCCGCGTGTAGCTCGGTCGAGGTGTCCCGCAACGTCTGCATGAGCGCGGCGGTAAGCCCCGGTAGGGCCCCGTGAACTCGACGAGCTCCCGTAGCCAGGCGGTCAGCGCGGGACCCGGCGCCGCGGTGGCTGAAAGCTCGCCCGCCCGCGCGGTGAGACAGCCGAACCGGTCATGGAGAACGGCTTCCAGCAGAGCCTCCCGCGACGGGAAGTGACGGTAGAACATACCGGTCCCGACGCCGGCCCGACGGGCGATCTCCTCCAGGGACGCTCCGGTGCCGTACTCGGCGAACGCGAGGCGGGCCTGCGTCAGCAGCCGCTCATAGTTGGCCCGGGCATCGGCACGCATGGGCCGCGCCCCGGTCACACCGCTCACCGCTGCCCCTCCCCCGCGCCCCTTTCC
>NZ_CAAAFR010000064.1:0-7586 GCF_900634745.1 Protofrankia symbiont of Coriaria ruscifolia | reverse complement strand
ATACTAGCAATATATGTCCAAGATTTCAGGCGTGACACACTAGTGGCCGATGGCGGCGGTCTTGAAATGCTCGCGGTAGCCTGGAGTCGACCTTGATCGTGATCTCGGTGACCTGGGAAGATCACCGCTGACCTGCGCGGATGCCTCGGGCGGATTTGCGCGGCGGTGCGAAGCGGGGGCAGCCCGTCCCGGGGTGCAGGGGCCTCGCCCCTGCCGTCAACGCCCACACAACGATCACCGCCGTAGAAAGATGACCTGGTCGGGACCGACAGCACCCGACTCCCGGAGCAGCTTGTCGAGCGCACCCACGACAGCACCCACAAAGCCTCTATCCTGCGGAAACGCCTTTGTCGAGATCAGGACGATGCCGGCGTGAGAGCGTCCGCTGGCCCGGTACTGGGCATCCAGCGGCAGAAAATCCTTGACGTTGAGCGTGACCAGCGCGCGCCCTTGGCGCGCCGCCTCCGCCAGCACCTGGTCATCTGGCAGCGAGACCAGCGCCGAGTCGGCAACGACGGAAACGACGTCGTGCCCCCTCCCGACGAGTTGGGCGGCTATCCGCTCCCCGAGCATCTCGTCGAGCAATAAGGGGTAGCTCATCCGGCCAGCAGGTCCTGCTCGCGACGCCATGCCCGCTCAGCCGCCTGCTCGGTCTCGTCGGCGGCAGCGATCTCAGCATCGACCTCCTGCGGGTAGGCGGCCCAATACCGCAGCGCCGTGCGGAGCAGCCTCAGCGGCAGGCCCGTGTTGTCCGCGACCATGGACAACAACCCGTGCTCGGCCAGCTCCGGTTCGGCCGCCCGGGCGGACCGGACCGCTCGCATGACCTCCCAGACATCAGGTCCGCCGACCAGACCCGCACGCCGTCCCGTCGGCCCTTCCCGGAACGTGATGCCGGGATGTTCCGTCGTCCGCAGCCCCTCGTCCACGAGCCGGTTCGCCGCTGACGACAGGGAAAGGCCTGGATGTGTGGCCACGTACGCCTGCAGACGTACCGCAACGGCGGCGTCGAACCGTACCGGTGTAGGAGCCTTTCTCGTCATGCGACTACAGTGTAGTCGCCGACTTGAGGCGTGCAAACTCGGTCAGGGGCAGGTCGAACCTGCTGGGCACCCGGCGACACGAAACACCCAGAACAGGCATCAACCATAGGAACGTGGGGGTTCCAGGGGGCTCGGCAGGCACGAACGAGATCCGGATCCTGTCTGCCTTCGACCCGGCCCACCGCGCAGTACTACTGACAGCCGGGGACAAGTCCGGCAGTTGGCAACACTGGCATGAGACCGCGATACCCGTGGCGGACGAACGCTACAACCTTCACCTGACCGAGATCGAGAGGAGGGACCACCGGTGACAACGACGAGATGGGACGACGTCAAACGCCAGGCCGAACAGGCACGTGTCGCCGCCGGCCACCCGGTACGAACCGACGCCGACCGCGAGGCCGGGCAACGCCGCCTCGACGACGAGATCCACGCCCACCCACCGGCCGGCCGAGGCCCGAGGCAGCCGTGCCCTGACCCAGAGCGAGATCGCCGCAACCATGGGCGTATCCGGTCCCCGCATCTCGGACGTGGAACATCGATACGACGAGTGGTTGCGTAGTGAACATGGAAGCTGATCGGGAGGAGGCGCACACGATGACAAGTACATGGAGCCAGACACGAGCCAAGCAGCCTCCGCGGGAAGACAGAGTCGCGGAGCATCGCGCTCGCATGGACGCCGAGGTGCGCGCTTTCAGACTCAGAGAGATCCGCGAGGAGCAGGGTCTGACTCAGCTCGCACCGTGGGTCGGACATTCAAACACGATCGCGAAGGTGCGGCGGATGTTGACGGACGAAGGCACTCACACCGGAGCAGGAAGTGTCCCCGCTGGCCCGGCGGCCCTATGACCTGCGAAACGCTGCGGCGACCCTGTGGCTCAACTCGGGCGTGCCGGCGACCGAGGTTGCCCGCCGGCTCGGCCACGGCGTCGCCGTGCTGCTCAAGGTGTGCGCCAACTGCCTCGACGGGCAGGAGATCATGGCGAACTCCTCGATCGAACAGGCCCTCGGCACACCCACGGCTGATCCTGCAATACTCGGAGACGACCGGCTGCCCGGAGACGGGGACAACAGCCACGCGGAACAGGCACGGAACGGCCAGATCGACGATCAAGGCCAACCGGGCTGAAGCCGCAGGTTAGGAGGGCTCGCCTAGTGGCCGATGGCGGCGGTCTTGAAAACCGCTATGGGGAGTGATCCTCATCGTGGGTTCGAATCCCACGCCCTCCGCTCTACCGGGCGTTTTGCATCCTTCGACGCCGGGACTGCGCCCATCACCGCCCCCGATTCACCGGTGGTGCCCGCAGGGTGCCCACGCCGCGCCGCGCGAGGCGCCGCGGACGCCACCTTCTCCGCCGCCCCCTGACCTGCCGACCACAGCAGATGGACGGACAACGCCCCCGTGATCGATGGCGTTGAGTGACCGAGCCTCTTCGACACCAACGCGATGTCGACGCCTTCGGCGAGCTGGATTGATGCCGACGAATGCCGAAGATCGTGAAGCCACCGGCGTGACAGCAGACTCGGTCCAGCTCCGCCCCCACCTCGACGTCGACCGGCAGCGGCTCGGCCAGGCCCAGCCGGACCCGGCCGCCGCGCACGCCTTCCACCGACGCGGCGGTGACCTCGCCGATCGGCTCCCGGTCGCGGTAGAGCGTCCACTCCCCGACCGGATCCGTGTAGCGGGTGCCGACGATCAGCTCGACCGCACCGGCCGCCGCCAGTTCCCGCACCGTCGTGCACAACCCCGCCCGCCGGGCGATCTGCTGCATCCGCCTGGTCACGTACTCGGGCGTGAGGTACCGGCCGTCCGGGCTGGTGAACATCAGCCCGGACAGCTGCACCAGGTTGCCGTGTTCGTCGGGCAGGGCGCCGTTCGACCAGGCCGGGCCGAGCGTCTCACGCTCCCCATCCTGGACGATCTTGTGTGCGAGCAGGGATCCCAGTGTGGTCGAATCCAGGTCGACGACGCCACGAACCCGGACGACGACCGGGCGTGGGCGTACTCCTTGGCGCCTGCCGTGAGCTGCTGACCTCCATGACGTCGCAGGAATCGACACGGCGTGTCCAACCCGGGTTAGAGTGTGTGTGTGGAGATCTACGGCGTGGCCGTCCCGGAGCCTCACGAGTGGGTCGACGAACCGGACCCCGCCACCAAGAGGGCGATCGACGAGGCGTTGGAGGATCTCGCGGCTGGTCGTTCGGTGATCTGCGAGAGCGACGACGCTTTCGACACGCTCCTCAACGTGCTGTCCGCGGACTCCTATCCACAGGCGAGCTGACCTCGCGCGGGTTACCCGACACCGAGAGGTCGGATCGTACACCTATCGTGTGGCTATGCCCACGCACGAGCAAGCGCTTCGCTTCCTGGCGGAGCACGCGCGACTCAGCCCCGCGCAGCAAGCCGTGTTCCTGCGTGCTGTCGTGCTGTTCCGCGAGGGGCTGAAGTCGGGCTCGTTCCATCCGAGGCTACGGGTGAAGGGCTTCAAGTCCGAGCCCGGAGTGTTCGAGATGACGTGGGCACGCGACGGCCGGGCGCTGTGGATGTACGGCGACCCGCTTCCCGGCAAGCCCGGCCCGCACATCATCTGGCTACGCATCGGTACCCACGACATCTTCGAGCGGTAAGCGCAGCCCTCCTGCGGATCGTCCATTCTGTCCGTAGCCCAATCGCTACAAATGCCGCATACTGACGTCGTGGACCCATCGCCCCGACTCGCCTGGCGCATCGTCCTGCGCTGCCCCGAACACCGGCGCTTCCACCGGGCGCCTGGCATGGGACCGAAAATCACCCTGCAAGCCCCGCAGGTGCGCGAGCGATACCGGGTCGTATGAGCCGACGGGCACAAGGCCTGACTCTGTAGGCCTGACTCTGTGTCGGATGATGCCGAGATGCCTGAGAAGCCGGCGGGGCCGACGTATGGGCTGTCCTAACCGCGCTGCGGCCAATGACCGAGGATGTTCGTGATACTGGACAGCTGGTCGATCCACTTCGTTCCGACCGCGACGACGCCGAGAGCTAAGCCGTAGACGACCTTGCCGTACTCGTCCAGCTCATCAGTGTTGATCGAGTCGAGTACTTCGACGGCGCGCTTGGCGTAGTCGACGAGAGGCAATCCTATCAGCCCCTGGCCGCTCCTTGGTTGCTTATGTACTCACGATGTGGCCAGCGACACTCACTTGCTACGCAAAGCTCACTCAGGTGAGCGTTCGTCGTCGTGGTGCACGGATTGTCCCAGCGGGATCCGGAAGCCCGAGGTGCGGGACGACGCACTACACGACCGCGACCCAGTAAGCGGGAAGATGGGAAGAGCCCAGCAGGCGAGAAGGCCCGCTACCGCCTTCGTCACGCACGCCTCTCCTCCTTCCTCGCCTCTCGCAGGCTCCATCGGACCATGCAGACGAGGCCCTGGCGAGCCCGTGGGGAATATGTGGGGACGTGGAACCCGACAGCGGTCCGATGGGGGAGACCGCACAGGTGAACGGCATGATCTCCGTATGCCCAAGATGGTCTTGAAAACCGCTGGGGATGGTAACGCTCATCGTGGGTTCGAATCCCAGGCCCTCCGCTCTACCAGGGGTTTCGGGTCATAGCTCGGTACATTGATCTAGCAAGATGGTCCTTGCGCGCACGATGTGGCACGCTCTTGTTCGCCCGTGGCACTGCCGCCTCGGCCGCCCGGCCACCGGCCGAGCGGAGCAGGTGTACGTACAGATTCCCCGTGATCGTCGTGTTGGCATGGTCGAGATGCTCGAATACCCGGCCGGCGGCGCGGGCCGGCGTCTGCGCGCCGAACCCGTAACAGCCTGACGGCCCTACCCCCCGCACAGCGACCCGACCCGCACGTCCCGGTGAGCCCACCCACGGCCGGGGCCACAGCCCCCAAACCCCGACCATGTTCTTCTACCCGGTATTGGCCGCCGACCCCGGTATGCACTGTATCAGCATGATGATCGCATGAGGTTGTAGGATAACCAGGAACGTATTCCAGTCGCCGGAGCCGGACAATCCGGCTTCGTTATGGTAAGAGAAGCGCCCGGTCTCGTCACGCAGAGCGCCGTCACCCCTGCCCGCTGTCCGGCCGGGGCCGGCTCCTGTGATGTACACGTATTTGCGCCAGGGATAGCTCCGCCCGGCGCGGCGCATGGCCTAACGTGAACGAGACGCGGCTACCATTTCGTTTTTCGGGAGTTCGCGTTGCTGCAGGTTCTATCGGATGAAAGTGTTGGGAGGTGCGCGCTACCCGTGCGGAACAACAAGAATTCGATGGTCAGGAGAGTCCTCGCCGGTGCGACTGCGGCGATTGGTGCCGCAGCCTTCATTGGATTGGGCGCCTCTGTTGCAACCGCAAGCAGCGTAATCGCCATCGGTCACTCCACCTTCGCGGATACCGACGCAGGCGTCGATGCGGGGGTTGACACAGGTGTCGGCCCGGTCGGCCCGGTTGGTCCGATCGTCGGTCCGGTCGGTCCGGTCGGTCCGGTCGGTCCGGTCGGTCCGGTCGGTCCGGTCGGTCCGGTTGGCCCGATTGGTCCGATCGTCGGTCCGGTTGGTCCGATCGTCGGCCCAATCATCTGATCGACGCCGGCACGGTGTGACGGCATAACTCCGATGGCAACTTGCCGGTAACAAGTGGCGAGCGGACGTTCAGCCGGTGCCATCGGGATATAGATCAATCGCGCCGGCAGGATCAGTCATCGGTATTGATCCTGCCGGCGCGCCCTCTCTCAAATAGCGGCGTCGCCACAATTTTGGAGCCCCTGGCTCTACGGTTGACCGCTACCCGGACCACCGTGACGACGATCCGGTCATCCTCGACGTGGTAGATCATCTGGTAGTCGCCAATCCTGAGCCGAAGCACACCCGAGGACTCACCGACGAGTGCCCGCACACCGTGGGGACGAGGATCGTTCGCCAGCCCCGTCACCGCCATCAAAATTCGGCGAGCCGTAACACTGTCCAGCTTGCGCGGTTCACGGAGCGCCGGCATCGTCCACTCGATCTCGTACGTCACCGTCAGGTCAGGCCGAACTCGGCCATCACATCACGGTGCGGCACGCGCGGCTCACTGGACGCAAGCGCAGCCCGCGCGGCGGTCAAGTCGGCCTCATCCTCGGCCGCTTCCAGTTCCCGCAGGTCCTCGATCGAAATTACCGCAGCGATCGCACGGCTATGACGGGTGAGCACGATCCGCGCGTGCGCGTGCTCCGCCTTGGACACGATCTCACCGAGATGGTCCCGCGCCGATCACTGATCGGCATCTCGCTCACACCCCATCCGACCAGCATCTTCGGCCTGAGTCCGCAGGTCGCGATGCTTTCGATCTTTCTTCTGCTGATTTTTCTGCGGCTTGCGGGTGCCCGGTCGCGAGCGCTCCTCCACGGCCATCTGCGGGGAATCCATAGAAACGATCATGATACTTTGTCGGAGGCTTGAGCACCGGGCTGCCGTGGTCGAGACGGGTGTGTTCGGCGCCGATGGCTGCAACAGACGGTAGTCCGGTTCGGGGCTGGATGATGGCCAATCGGGCATCGTGGCGCTCATCCAGCTGGTTGGAATTCTCCTGGTCCTTCTTGGCGCTATTTGCTTCGTCCTCTTGTCGAGGAGGAAGTCCGGGCCGTCCAAGGCCCCACGGCGCCGTAACGACAAAGTACGCGAAGCCGCCAGACAGCTACCTGACCCTACTCCTTCGTTTCGGGTACCCTTGGCTCCGACGACGTCGGAAACGAAGCCGGCAGAGGGATGGCACACGAAATCTGCTGGTGGGCGGATCATCGTGTCCCGTTACCGCCTTGTCCAGCAGCTTGGCGGTGGTGGTATGGGATCCGTGTGGGAGGCGCTTGACGAGACGCTGAGCGTGCCCGTCGCACTCAAAGAGATCAATATTCAGAGTGGGCGTTCCGCTGCGGATCGGCGCGAGCTCATCGCCCGGGCACACCGGGAAGCCCGCAGCGCCGCGAAGTTACGCGGACACCCCAACATCGTCACCGTGCACGACGTCGTCGAAGAGCAGGATCTTCCCTGGATAGTAATGGAGCTGATCCGCGGCCGTTCCCTCGCCACGGTTATCCGGGAGGATGGGCCGCTGGGCTCCGCACGGGTAGCCGAAATCGGTATCGCGGTGCTCGACGCGCTGACATTCGCGTACCGCGAGGACGTCGTCCACCGGGACGTCAAACCCGCGAACATCCTGTTGACCCGATCCGGCGAGGTCAAGCTGACCGACTTCGGTATTGCCGCGATCAGCAACGCAACGAGAATCACCGTCGACGGGTGGGGGCCGATGACGACCGCCTACACCGCGCCCGAACGGATCCGCGGCGAGACAGGAACCGCGGCCAGCGACATCTTCTCGTTAGGGGTGACGCTCTACGAGGCGGTTGAGGGGATATCCCCGGCTTCCAGCCGGAGGAAACGCTCGCGACCATGTACGCGGTACTCGACGAGCAGCCCCCACGCCTGCAGCATGCGCCGCCGCTGCTGGCGGAGACACTACGCCTGCAGGGCTGCGCGAAGGTCGCCCGGCGTGGCGATCGGCTACT
>NZ_CAAAFR010000063.1:0-32748 GCF_900634745.1 Protofrankia symbiont of Coriaria ruscifolia | reverse complement strand
GTTATGTATCATCGGAAAGAATTTTGGTTTACAGTCTACTAGGAGGGCCTGCAGGTCCTGGTGATTGGCGGCCAGGAAGTCCTCGAAGGTGCGCGCAGGGCGGCCTGTGAGATCTTGGACCGCCGATGTCGTCGTGGCCAGAGAGCCGCTCGCCACCTCCTTGAGAAGGATGGCGACATCTTCGGCGAATCGGGGTGGCAGGCCCTGAGATTTCAAGGTGGCGGCCAATTCCTCCGAGGGCAGATCCACATAGCGCACGGTCCGCCCCAGCGCGGCGGAGAGCTTGTCGGCGATCTGAGCGTGGGTGAGGGCCTGCGGTCCGGTGAGGACGAATATCTCGCCGTTGCCGTACGGGCCTGTCAGCAGCGTGGCAGCGCAGGCGGCGATGTCCTCGCAGTCGATGTAGGAGACCGGAGCATCCGCGTAGGAGCCGACCAGGTCCCCGTCGACGGTGAAGGAACCGGCCCCGGTGATGAAGTTCTGCATGAAGCCGCTCGGCTGCAGGAGCGACCAGCCAAGGCCCGATGCCTTCAGGTACTGCTCGATCTGCCAGTGTGCGCCTTCGGCGAGCCGTCCGCCCTCGTGGGCGTGCCAGACCGACACCTTCACGATCCTTGCGACGCCGGCCTTCCTCGCCGCATCGATGACCGCCTTCTGCTGGCGGATCATCGGCTGTTCCCCCTCCACCGGGTGCGCACCGGCGCCGTTGAGGAACAGGCGGTCGACCCCTTCCAGGGCCGCAACGATCGATCCAGGGTCGTCGAAGTCGCCGACGGCGAAGTCACAGTCCAGCACGCGGCCCTTGGCCTCGTCGCGGACCAGCGCCTTGAACGCGGCGCCGTCCTTCTGGAGCCGGCGCACGAGGGGTTTTCCGATGGAGCCGGTGGCACCGGTCACCAAGATCATTTTTACCTCCTGGCGGTAGGGCAGGGCCCACCCGATAATCTGAGTAAGCCTCGGGAAAACTATCCCGAGGATGCCTCGATTAGCAAGGAGGGCCGATGACCGATTCCCGGCGACGCCTGCGCGCCGACGCGCAGCGTAACCACGACCGGCTTTTGGTCGAGGCCGACGCGGCGTTCCGCGAGCAGGGAACGAACGCCTCGCTGGAGGGCATCGCCCGCCGGGCCGGCGTGGCGATCGGCACGCTCTATGCGCACTTCCCCACCCGTCGCGCCCTCATCGGCGCGCTGCTGCGCCAGCGCAACGACACAGTGCTCGACCGCGGCGAGGAACTGCTCGCCCATCCTTCGGCAGCGGTGGCGCTCACCGAATGGGTGCACTCAGTCATCGAACACGCCGCCGCCTACCAGGGACTTGCCGCCATGCTGGCCGAGGGCGTTGACGACCAGGCCTCCGAGCTCCACCAATCATGCGTCCAGATGACCGACATCGGCGACCGACTGATCGCCAAGGCCCGCGAGGCCGGCGCCCTCCGCCAGGACGCCACGGGCACCGACATCTTCGCGTTGATGAACGCCGCCGCCTGGATCTCCGAGCAGATGTCCCAGGAACAGGCCGACCGGCTCGTGGATCTCACCATGGGTGGACTTCTCACAGCGACAACCTGAAAACCGGATGCAACGACAGGTCGGCCCGCGTCGTGTCCAAGGGCGGCGCGATCGAGTACGTGCACCGGCAGACCGGCACCGCCCGCCCACTGCTCCGCCCGCTGCTCCGCCTGTTGGCCGGCCGCACCACCGGCCCGGTCTTCCTGCCCGACCGGCGCGCCCCGACCTCCTGGCCAGCCTCGTGCGCTACGTCCGGCTCGGTGGGGAGACCTCGGCCCGTGTCACCGCCGAGCATGATCCCGCCGCCCGCCGCCCGCTGACCAGCCGTTGCCCCTTTCGGGCTTACTTGGTTTGTCCCCCAAGTTCGCGTGGCTGAGGAGCCGCCTACCGCTTTAAGCCAACGGGTGGGTAGCGCACCGCATAGGTTAGGTACACAAACTGGTCGATCCGCTCGACGGTTGACAGGGTGAGCTGCGACGACGGCAGTCGCCGCGGCAGCAACGGCGCGCCGGCGCCGAGTGTCACCGGTGCCACGCCGAGGATGATCTCGTCCAGCAGCCCGTGGTCGGCAAACGCCCCGACGAGCTCACCGCCCCCGGTGAGCCACACATTCTTGCCTTGCGCGGCCGAGACCATCGTCTCGTGCACAGGCCGAACATCACCGCTGACGAACGTGATGCGCGCGTCGGGGACCGACGGAAGGTCGCGGTGCGTAAAGATCCAACTCGGGGTATCGCCGTACCACTCGCGCCACTTCTGCGGCTGGTCGAGCAGCTTCTCATGCTCTAGCACCCACTCGTAGGTGGTCGCTCCCATGACGAACGCGCCGACGCCCGCGAAGAACGCGGCGAACTGCTCGACGCCCTTCGACTCGACATCAAACAGCCAGTCGAGCGAATTGTTCCGGTCGGCAATGAATCCGTCGATGCTGGTTGCGGTGTAGTACTGGGTCTTGGTCACCGGTTCACCATGCCCCCGGACACCGGACACCGGACAAAGTGGCGAGGCTTTCGGAGATCAACACAAGACATGAAGAAGCGTCCCAGCAACGGTCCCGAAACCCGGTCAGCGACACGCGGTTTCGGAACTACTGATCTTTAATGTGTGAAGTCACTGATGATCGGTGGCGGCTGTAGGCGGTCGGGTAGCCCGTAGGTATGAGTACGCGACTGGTGGTGGGCTGACCGCCGCCGAGCAGGAGAAACGTGAACAGGTCCGGATGGCCGCGGCTGACCGGTTCGCCCAGGGATGGGCCCAGGTGGAGGTGGCTGAGGAGTTCCGGGTAACGCGTAAGACCGCGAGCCGCTGGTATCACGCCTGGGAATTGGGAGGTATGGCGGCGCTGCGTTCCCGGGGGCCGGCGTCACGGTGCCGGCTGGGCCCGGTGGACATCGCCCGGTTGGAGGCGATCTTGCGTCGTGGTCCGCGGGCGCGCGGATGGGAGGATCAGCGGTGGACGTTGGCCCGGGTCCGGCAGGTCATCGCGCGCACGTTCGGGCAGATGTACACCCTGGCCGGGGTGTGGACGCTGCTGGATCGGTATGGCTGGTCGTGTCAGCTGCCCGCCGCCCGCCCGCCCGTCGGGCGAGTGAACGCGACGACGGTGCGGTTGAGGTGTGGAAGGCGCAGGTGTGGTCGCAGGTAAAAGCACCGCGGCGGCCCGGGACGCCTGGATCTGTTTCGTCGATGAGACAGGGCAGGGACTGAGGCCGCCACGCGCCTGGACCTGGGGGCGGCGCGGGGTCACCCCGATCATCCGGGTGCCGGGGCGGGGTTCGGGCCGAGTGAGCGTGATCGGGATGGTCTGCTACAAACCCGGCCGGCGGGCCCGGCTGTTCTACCGGACCCGTGTCCACCACGGGCGTCCCGGTGAGCGCAAGGGGCTGGGCTGGGCCGACTGCCGGGATCTGCTGGCTGCTGCGCACGCCCGGCTGGACGGGGGCCGTCTGGTCCTGGTCTGGGACCGTCCCAACATTCACGTGCAGGCGGAGATGATCGACTTCCTGGCCGCGCACGCTGACTGGGTGGGTGTCGTGCTGCTGCCGACCTACGCGCCTGAGATCAATCCGGTGGAGGGCGTCTGGTCGCATCTGAAACGCACGGTGCTGGCGAACCTGGCCGCCCGTGACATCGACCAGGTACACCGGACGGTCAAGCAGGGGTTGAAACGGATGCAGTACCGGCCCGGTCTGATCGTCGGGTTCCTCGCCGGAACCGGGCTGGCATGGGAAGGCTTGTGATGCTGTGACTCCACACGTTAAACATCAGTAGTTTTCGGGACGGGTTTCGGGGCCATCGCACCATGATTGTCGAACGTCCCGGGAACGACCGATACGGGGACGGCTGCTGGAGCCGTGGGTGTCATCGAGCGGGCGGCTCGTGCTCGACGAGTAGGCCAGTCAACGGCTTGGCGGCGGCCTCTGTCGCCGGCGTCCCGGCCAAGGGCGGCAGATCCAGCATCATCGGTCTCGTGCGTGAGGCTCGTGTGCAGGTCACTGATCAGCGCCTACCTGGCCTTGGCCGCCTCGGTCGGACTCGCGGTGGCGGCCCCGGCCGCGGCACGTCGACTCCCGCCGCGACGCGCCGCCACTCTCCTGGTTGCCGCCGCGGTTATCGCCGGCTGTGGGTGGACGTGGGATCTGGCTCTGCTGGCCTGGACACTGATCGGTCAGTTTCCCCCGGTGCGGCGGCTCGGGCGCTGGTCCAGCCCGGTCCTGGCTACCAACGACCCGGTGTCACCGATCACCGCCATCATTGCCGCGGGAACCTCCGCTCTGCCCGTCCTGCGCTGCGGCCGGGATGTCAGCTGGCTGCTGCGCACGGCGCGTCATGCCCACGCGGCGGCCGACGGCGGCCTGGTCGTCCTTGACGATCCGGCGCCGCGTGCGCTTGCTGTGCCGGGACTACCCGGGCGGGTGATGGTCACCTCGTCCTGCTGCGCGCCCTGTCCGCGGCGGAACGGCGGGTTCTGCTCGCTCACGAACAGGCCCACCTCCGCCACGGCCACATCGGCTACCGGCTTGCCGTCCGCCTCGCCGCCGGCCTGAACCCGCTGGTGGGGCCGGTGGTCGCCGACTGCGACTACGCGTTGGAACGGTGGGCCGACGAAGATGCCGCAGTGGTTGGCGACCGTGGCCTCGCCGCAGTGGTGCTCAGCCGCGCGGCCCTCGCCGGCATCGGCACCGACGCGGCTGCTCCCCGGTGTTGGCGTTCCACGAGCATGCGGTGTCCCGCCGGGTCGCGGCGCTCCTCGCCCCGCCCCACCGCCACGATGGCTACCCGCGGTGCTTCCGGCTGCTCTCGGGCTGATCGCCGCCGCATCCGCTGTCGAGGCCAGCCGCGAAATAGAGCGTATGTCCGATATGGCTGTGCGCGTCCGGTCTCAATATCCGTGCTTTCAGCGTCCACCTCAACCGCGATCGACACCGTCTCCGCGGTACCGGCTGGGGGCTCTATGGATGTTCCCACCCGCGTAGCCACACTCTTGTTATTCCGATTACTGGCCCGTGTTCAAGCGTAGAGAAAATGGTGGGTGACCTGCTGGTCGAGGTCTTGGGGATATGGTCCCGGTATGTGCGCTGCGACGGTTGCGGCCATGCACAAAGGGGGGAAACGTCACCCTCAGTGCCCTGGCTGACGAGCTCGGTTCTGTCTCGGTCATTCTTGAGTGGGCTGCTGAGAAGGGGCATCCGCTCGACGCGGATGTGAGCGTGCTCCTGCTCGGGGATGACGGGAAGGTCCGGTCGAACGACGATTTCGTCTTCTACAACCAGCCGTCCGGGGCGGGCGGGACGGTCAGGCTCCGTGGTAAGACGTCCTGCGTCGAGGAGCGGTACACGGCCTTCACCGACGTCGTTGACGTCGATATGGACGACGTTCCAGACAGCGTCGAACGAGTGTTGCTCGCCGCCAGCCTGGACGGCGGTGACGGGGACTGTTTTGGTCGGCTGGAGTACTTGCGGCTGCGGTTGTTACGCGGGTCCGACGCGGCGGAACTGCTTCGCTTCGACGTCACGGACGCCTCAACCGAGACAGCGTTCATGCTCGGGGAGGTCTACCGCCGTGCCGGGCAGTGGAAGTTCCGTGCGGTCGGCCAGGGATACGACACCGGCCTGGCGACACTCGTTACCGAGTACGGCGTCGAGGTCGACTCGGACGAGGAGGACAGCCCGATGCCCAGCCAAGCCGAGCCAACGGCGTCCGCAGACACGGATTCCGCGGACGAAGGCGGCGCCAGCTCCGGGGTGAGAGTTTCCACCGAGGTGGCTCCGGCGGGTGCGTCTCGTCCGCCGGCCCGTGGCAGGGAACGGCGAACCCAGACGGTCACCACGAAGAAACGCAGGCCGGCGCGGCGGCTGTCGGCGTCGAAGGCGAGACGGCCGGATACTGCGGAGGCGGAGCAGGGTTGGCAACCGGCGAGGCTTTTCCCCGTGGCGGGTATCGGTGGTGCGGCGGAGCAGGAACGGCGCGTGACGTCAGCTCTGCTCGCGGTCTTGGGGTCCGTGCGTGAGTTCGGCCGCGCTGTGACGACCCGGTTCGGGGCACCTGCTGGCCAGGTCGAGACGTTCATCGAGGTCCCGTTCAGCCGGGGCGACGAGCCCTACGTGCCGGACGGGTTGATCAGAGCGACGCGGGGCAGCGCACATGGACTGCGCTGGTCGAGGTGAAGACGGGTGCGGGTGAACTCCGCCCGGAGCAGGTCAAGGCGTACCTCGACATCGCTCGGGAACAGCGGTTCGACGCCGTGCTCACCATCTCCAACCTGATCACAGCGTCGGACGAACGTCACCCCATCGCGATCGACGGACGGAAGACCAAGAAAGTCAGTGTCTACCATCTGTCGTGGGCGGAGATACGATTTCGCTGCCAGCTCCTGATTGAGAACAACTCGGTGGTGGACGCCACCCAGAAATATATTCTTGGTGAGTTCTTCCGATATCTTGACCATGCACGCTCCGGTGCGGAGACGTTCGATGAAATGGGACCTCATGAGGGACAGCGTGTCGGCGGGCACGCTGCGGCCCACGGACAAAGGACTGCCTTCCGTTGTCGAACGCTTCGACCAGCTTGCCCACTATCTGTGCCTGCACCTGGGTGGGCTGCTGGGTATCGAGGTCATCCCCCACGCGAACCGCCGTGTGGACGCGACACAGCGACGGCAGATACTGGCCGAGGAGCTTTGCCGGAACGGCACCCTGTCCGCGATGCTGCGCATCCCCAGGGGGCAGTTGGTCCGGTGAGCATCGCTGCTCCTCGCCAGGGACGTCCGTTCACCCGTGTGAAGTGGATTATGAGGCAGCTCGGGGATGCGAACGGAAATCTGCGGGTCGAATCTTTCGACCAGGGGTCGCGGGATTCCGCCCGAGCCGAGCTTCTCGCCTTGGTACGGCAGAAGCCGGATATCCTGGTTGCCGATGCGGCATGTGATATTCGAACCTTTCGTATTTCCTTGAGTGCCCCCTCGGGACGAAACGCGGCGCCGGGAAGGGTACGTTTGTCACGTCGGTGGTGGACACCCTGGAGAAGTTCTACGAAGAGATGGTACAGAACCTGCGCGAATGGCGTGACTCCAGCGAGGCCGTTCCGGCGGGCAATGGCACTTCGATCGAGGAAACATAGCCCTGTGCACGGGGAGCCACTACTCGCGCACGACCTGCCAGCGTCCGACCGCCATCCACCGGCCGATTCCTCCAGCTCCCGGACGGCACCGAGCGAGGTTGGGTAGGGAGCTGGAAACGGAACGGTCATCCGTCACCGCGCCAGCTCCCTACCCAACCAGGCTCCGGGGTGACCCCGCGCCGCCGTCCGGCCGCGATCCACGCCTCGACGCACTCCTGGGTGGGTGCCTCCTGCCCGGGAAACTCGCCGCGGGTGAACGCGGCGAACCGCGCCAGCATCCGCTCCTCGGTGTCGTACTTGTAGCCGACGGCCCGCTTCTCCGCGACCAGCGCCATGACCGCGCCGGTCAGCGTGATCTCCGTGCTCACCGTGACGCCTCCCCGCCGGCTGGCGCGTCCGGGTCCAGCGCGCACCTGGCCAGCAGGGCCAGCGACGACTTCAGATAGACGCCGGTCGACTCGACGGACTGGTGTCCAAGAATGTCGGCGATCTGCTCGACCGGGGTGCCACCTTCCATCAAGCGGGTCGCGAGCGTATGACGCAGCGAGTGCATGCCATGGCGGCGCTGCTCACTGATCCGCACGTGTGCGACCCGGGCGTGCTTGACCAGGATCTGGTGGAGATGGTCCTGGTCAGAGAACGGGCCGATCGGGGCGACGTGCCGCACGAACACCTGCGGGCAGTCGCAGTCCGGCCGGCCATGCTGGATGTAGTCGATGACCGCCCATCCGACCTGCCTGAGCAGCGGCAACTCCACCCGGTGGCCGGTCTTGGCCTGCACCACGGTCAGCCGGTTGCCCGGCCAGTCGAAGTCGGCAAACTCGAGCCGTCTGACGTCGACGCTCCTCAACCCGAGTGTCGCGATCAGCAGGATGATCGCGTAGTCCCGTTTCCCGCACGGGTTGTCCCGGTCGATCGCCTCCAGGACCCGCGCCACGTCACGGGCATCCCACACCGACGGGATCCTGGTCTGCCTGCTGCCGCGCACCGCCGGAACCAGGTCCAGGACGGCGGCGTCGACCAGACCGTCGGCCGCGGCGAACCGCAGCAACGACCGCACCGCGCACATCTTCTGCTCGACCGTCTTGACCTGGTAACCCGAAAGCGTCGCGACGAACGCGTCGAGGACAGCGACATTCAACTGGGACAACCCGCCGCGGGTGTCGACGAACCCGAGGAACTCCTCAGCGGTCGTTCCGTACGTCCGCTGCGTTGAGACTGAACGCCCGGCGGCCCGCAGCGACGCGTGGAACCGGGCGAGAATCCTCGCGCCGTCGCCGGTCACCTTATCGACAGACCGGGAGTAGCGGCGCAGCACCGCCCCGTGCACCGCGAAGTCGTCCAGCATCGACGCGACCCTGAACAGGTAGACATCCGTCTGCCGGAGCGTGCCCGCACGCTCCCTGGCAAAGAACCCGCACGCATCGTCGACCCACGCCATCGCCACGTCCAGGAGAACTCCTCTACATCCCGGACGGCGAAGTACCGCTCCAACCGGCGCCAGCAGCCCCGGTACCAGACCAGCGTCGAGTCCTTGTAGCCCAGACGCCGCAACTCCACATCCAGACTCGACACCAAAACGGATAAAGCCACCATTACGAACCGACCTCCGATCGGTGCAGGCCGGCACCATGCCGACCCGCCGATCAGAATCGTCGGCGCGTTATGTGCAGCGATCCAACCCCAACCGGCCCCCTGACCACGACAAACGACCCGGCGCTGCGCATAATCCAGCGCTGTTCATTAGGCTCCGCGATATCGCCCGTGCTGGCGAACCTGTTCCTGCATTACGCGTTCGACGTCTGGATGGAAAGGGAACATCCGACCGTCCGGTTCGAGCGCTATTGTGATGACGCGGTCGTGCACTGCGTCTCGGAGGGGCAGGCGCACCGCGTGGCGCGGGGGATCGCGGACAGGATGGCCGAGGTTGGGCTGAAACTACACCCAGCTAAGACCAGGATCGTGTACTGCAAGGACGGAAGCCGGCGCCAGCAGTATCCGCGCGTCGCGTTTACCTTCCTGGGGTTCACGTTTCGTCCTCGACCGGCGTGGACGAAGAACGGTGTGGTCTTTGCATCGTTTCAGCCCGCGATCAGCAATGAAGCCCTGAAACGGATCAGCGGGGAAGTACGCCAGTGGCGGCTACACCACTGGGTCGGGCTGGATATCGACCAGGTGGCACGCAGGATAAACCCGATCGTGCGAGGCTGGATGCAGTACTACGGGGCGTTCTACCGTTCCGTGCTCAACCCACTCCTACAGCGCATCAACGGCTACGTCATGCGCTGGCTCCGCAAGAAGTATCGACGGCTGCGGAACGTCAAGAGAGCCGCGGCGGCCTGGCAGCGGATCACCAGCCAGCAGCCCCGACTCTTCGCCCACTGGGCATGGGCCGCAGCGTCCTGGCGGACAGGATGACAAGAGCCCGGTGACGAGAGATCGTCACGCCGGGATCTGCGGGAGCCCGGGGGTGAGATCCCCCCGGGCTACCCGACCGCTAACCTTGTCAGACTCCGCTGGACGTGACCCCGTCCTGCCACGCCCCCGTTCCGGGGTCGCGGTGGGCCTGGTCAGCGGGTGAGGGCTAGGCGGTGGGCTAGGCGGTCGCGTAGTTCGGTGAGGGCGGTGATGCGTTCGTCCAGTGAGCTGAGGCGGCGGGCGGCGACCGCGAGGGCGGTGGAACAACCGGGGGCTGACTCGAACTGCTCGGGCAGCGGCTGGTCGAGGAAGTCGAGGAGCGATCGGATGTCGTCGACGGTGAACCCGCTGGCCAGCAGATGCCGGATATTGGCCACGACCGTCACCGCGCCCACGTCGTAGAGGCGGTACCCGAAACGGTTGCGCGGGGGTTGGAGCAGCCCCTGCTCCTCATAGTACCGCAAGGCGCGGGGGGTGGTACCGGACGCGCGGGCCAGTTCACCGATCTGCATGCATCCACCACCATCTCGTTCCAGGCATCTGCCGGCTCCCGGGCGGGCCGGGTGACCGGGCGCTCGCGACCACCGTAGTCCCCGGCTCGCCGGGATCTCGGGCAGCCGCACGGGTGGGCACACCCAGACAACAGTGGTCGCGAGCGCGTCCAGAACGAAGACCAGCTCCGGGCGCTAAGGCGCTCCGGAGGCCGGGTGGGGCCGTGGCCCGGCTACCGGTCGGGTCGGACGAGGACCCGTCCGGTGAAGGCTCCGCGCATCAGGTCGGAGAAGGCACGCGGGGCGTTCTCGATCCCGTCCACGATGGACTCGTCGAGCCGGAGCTGGCCGGTGGCGAGCCAGCTGCCGACCTCCGCCTCGGCCTCGGCCTGTCGGTCGAGGAAGTCGCTGGTCCGGAACCCGCGCAGGGTGAGGCGGTTGGCGATGGCGAATCCCAGATCGGGCTCCGTCTCCCGCTCCGTGCTCTGTGCCGGGTCCGTTGCCGTGTCCTGCGGCCTGTGGATTGGCACGGTCTCGCCGCCGGCGAGCACCTGGTCAGGCATCCGGCGTGGTCTGTTCAGGCGCTCCAGCAGCCCGCACAGCGCCACCCGGCCGTGCGGGCGCATCAGGCGCAGCGCGGTGGCGAGCTGAGCGCCGCCGGTGTTGTCGAAGCAGACGTCGATGCCACCCGGAGCGTGTTCGCGAAGCTGGTCGAGGACCGGGCCGTCCCGGTAGTCGAACGCCGCGTCGAAGCCGAGCGCCCCGGTGAGATGGGCGACCTTGCCCGCCGACCCGGCGCTGCCGATGACTCGGCCGGCACCCCGCAGCCGCGCGATCTGACCGGCGAGCCCGCCGACCGCACCGGCCGCGCCGGAGACGAAGACGACGTCGCCTGTACGCAGCTCCGCCACCGCCACCAGGCCCGCCCAGGCGGTCAGCAGCGGGGCGAGGTGGGCGGTCGGGGTCGGGAACGCGGCCGGGTCCACCCGCCGCAGCGCGGCGGTGTCGGCGACCACGTACTCCTGCCAGCCCTTCTGGTGACGCACGACGTCGCCGACGGCGAACGCCGGGTCGGCGCTGGCGATCACCTCGCCGAGCGCCTCGCCGATCACGACGTCGCCGATGCCGAGCCGGGGCAGCGGCAGGCCGGTGTTGTCGTCGAGGAACAGGCGGGTGGCCGCGTCGAGGGCGAAGTAGGTGGTGCGTACGACCGCCTGCCCGGCCCGCGGTGCCGGCACGGCGGCCTGCTCCAGCGTGAAGTCGTCCGGTGTGGGCAGGCCGGCCGGACGCGCGGCGAGACGCACCTGCCAGCCGGACGCCGGCAGCGCGGTGACGCCACGCGTCGCCGGCCCGGTGGACACACGCGCCGGGCCCGCGGGCCCGGCGGTGGATGACGCGATCGGTACGGACGTGTTCATGGCCGCGGACGCTATGGCCTGCCGCCAACGTGAAGGTCAAGCCCGCCACGCCGAAGCGGGCGGGCCGCGCCGAAGTCAGTCTGCGGTGGGGTCAGTCTGCGGTGAAGGGGTGGCCGGCGACCAGCTGTGAGGTGAATCCGTCCGGCCCGACCGGCACGTCGCCGATCAGCGTCACCCGGTGCAGGACCCGTTCGACCGGCAGCCGGCTCAGGTCGGTCGGGCCCAGATGTGCCGTGGCCCGGTTGTCCCAGAAGGCAACGCTGCCGGGCTCCCAGTGGAAACGAACGGTGTAGTCCGGACGAGCGATCTCCTCGAACAGCAGCTCGAGAATGCGGCGGCTCTCCCCCGGGTCGAGCTGGAGAATCCGGGTGGTGAAGTTCGGATTCACGAACAGCGCCCGCTCGCCGGTCTCCGGATGCACCCGTACCACCGGGTGGATGGCGACGAGGGGCGCGGACCGGGCGCGCGCCGCCTGGCCCTCCTCGTCGTCGACGGGAAGCGCGGCCCGGAACCGGTGCTCGGCCCGGAGCTGGTCGACGAAGCCACGCAGCGGCGCCGACAGGCCCTCATACGCGGCGACCAGGTTGGTCCAGGTGGTGTCGCCGCCGAATTCGGGCACGATCTCGGCGCGCAGCACCGAGGCGGCCGGCGGGTTCACGGCGGCGGTGAGATCGGTGTGCCAGCCCGCGAAGTAGGTGAAGTGCCGCTGGGAGTTAATCTGTTCCTGATAGTCCGTGCCGTACATCTCCTCGTACTTACGCGGGTCGACGGTGAGAATCTCCGGGTGCCGCTCAGGGGGCGCGTCCTCATGGGGGTGCGCCCGGGTCGTCTGGCCGAAACGACGCGCGAAGGCGATCTGTTCGTCGTGCCCCAGCCGCTGCCCGCGGAAGAAAATCACCTTGTAGGTGAGCAGCGCCTGGCGGATCTCGGCGACGACCTGGTCGTCGAGGGAGCCGCTGATATCCACCCCGCTGATTTCGGCGCCGATGTGCCCGGCCAGGCGGCGGTTACCGATCGTCGTCGGCGGACCTGAAATGATGGTCATGACCACTCCTTAATCATGATTCCACGCCAACCGCCGACCGCTCCAAGTCGGCGGCCTCGGCCGACGCTGACGCTGACGGTTCCGTTGCCGTTGATCCCGGTGTTGACGATCCCGGTGCGGACAGTTCCGTCAGCAGCCGTTCGGCGAAGAGCCGCAGGGTCCGCCGGGACTCCTCGATGGGAGTGCTGCCGGAGTTGATCTGAAGACTCACGGTGACGTCGCCGTACCAGGATCGGAGCGTCTCCAGCTGCTCCCGTACCTGGTCCGGAGTGCCGGCGAGGACGTTGTTCGCGCGCAGCGACTCCTCGTAGGTGGTGCTGGCGACCTGGCGGACGACGCTGTCGTACCCGGGGTACTGGTCGCTGCGGGTGCGACCCCAGGCCGCGACGGCGTCGGCGAGCTTGCGGGTGTTGTTCGCGGAGTCCGCGCGGCCGAAATCGCGGGCCCGCTCTCCGTCGACGTCGTCGAGATGCACGCTGAAACTCATCTGTACGTGCTCGTCAGCGGACGAGAAACCGGCGGTGGCCCGGGCGGCCCGATAGCCGCCGAGCATTTCCTGAACCCGTTCCCGCCGGGCCACCGAGGGCACCAGCAGCAGACCGTAACCGGCTGCCCCGGCCGCCGCGCAGGATTCCGGTGACCGGGCCGCCGCCACCAGGATCGGCGGGTGCGGGCGCTGGAAGGGACGCGGCAGCAGCGTCACCGGCCCGAACTGGAACAACGAGGTGTCGACGACGACGTCCTCTTCCGACCAGAGCCGGCGGACGGCCTCGACGCCCTGGTCGAACCGCTCCCGAGAGCTGTCGATGGGCACGTTGAACGCCTCGAACTCGTCGGGGAGGAAAGCCCGCCCGAATCCGGCGTCGAGCCGGCCGTGGGAGATGTTGTCGAGCATGGCGAGTTTGCCGGCGAGTTGCACCGGATGCGTGAAGGCGGGGATGACGGCCCCGGTGACCAATCTGATCCGGCTGGTCCGGCCGGCGATCGCGGCGAGCAGGGTCACCGGGTCCGGGCTGTACCCGCCCCACGGGAAGAAATAGTGCTCAACGGTTTTCACATGGGCGAATCCCAGCTCCTCCGCCAGGACCGCGAGCTCGATGGCCTCCTCATACCAGGTGGCCGCGGATTTCTCATCCGGCGCGACCGTGGGGAACAGGTTGATCCCGAACTTCATGACCGCTCCTGACGTCGACACACGGGCGGGTGCCCCGGCACGTTTTCCGATGACGCTCGAACGGCGCTGGAGCCCGGGTAAATCCGGCTGCCGCGGCACCCGGTGTGACCGTCCTGTCGCCGCGGGCGCCGCGGGCGTTGCGGGCGTTGCGGGCGCTGCGGGCACTGCGGGCGCTGCGGGCACTGCGGGCACTGCGGGCGCTGCGGCTCCAGCTCCGGTCGAGCCGCGTTCCAGGGCTGGCACCGAGTGTGGAGACATACCGAACCACCACATCCCAAGCCACCACATCGTAAGCAGCACATCTCAAGCTAATCGGAGGAATTCCATGGCGCTATTCGCCGTCCTGACGGCGCAGAACCCCACCGGCATCTCGGCGGACGAGTTCCGCGCCCGACTGCCCGAGGGCTTCGCGTACTTCACCCAGCTCGTGGAAAAGGGAATCGTCACCCACAGCTGGATCCGGGTGGGGGAATCCGGCGGGCTGAACATTTTCGACGTGTCCTCGCACGCGGAGCTCAGCGACGCGCTGTACAACAACCCGCTGAGCCCCCATCTGACCTTCACGGTCTACCCGTTGGCCCAGCCGGAGGACTTCGACGTCGACGCGGACGCCGCGGCGGCCGCGGCCCGGACGGCCGGCTCGCCGGCCACGGCCGGCTGACCCGGGGCCGGCGATGCCCACCCTGACCTCGTACGACGGCACCCCCATCAGCTACCGGCTCCTCGGTTCCGGGCCGCCGCTGCTGGTCGTGCCCGGTGGCCCGCGCGCTTCGGAGTACCTCGGCGATCTCGGCGGGCTGGCGGCCGACGTCACCCTGATCCGGTTCGACGCCCGCGGCACCGGCGACTCCGGCCTCCCGGCTGACGAGGCGAGCTACGCCTACCCGCGGCTCGCCGACGACGTCGAAGCCGTCCGCCGGCAGCTTGGTCTGGACCGGGTCGCGGTGCTCGGCCACTCCGCGGGGGCCGCGGTGGCGCAGGCGTACGCGTCCACCTATCCGGACCGGGTGGAGCGGCTGATCCTCGTCACCCCTGGCCCGCAGTACGTCGGAGCGGACGGAGCTGATCTGCCGGCGATCCTGGCCGCACGGTCGGCGGAGCCGTGGTATCCGGAGGTGACCGCGGCGTTCGGTGAGCTGTTCGCGCTCGGTCCCGACGCGGACCCGGCCACCGTGCTCGGCATGCTGGCGCGGGTCGCGCCCGCCGGCTACGGAGCGTGGGGCCCGGCCCAGCGGGACCATGCCGCGAAGGCGCCGAGCCAGTTCGGGCTGGCGGCCTGGGCGGGGTTCGACCGCACTGACGAAGGCCCGGCCATCCTCGCCCGGCTCGCCACCGTCACGTCACCTGTGCTGGTGGTGACCGGGGCGTTGGACGCCATGGCGGGGGTGGCTGTGGGAGACGTCGTGGCCGGAGTCTTCCCGGATGCCCGGCACGTGACCTTGGCCGGCGCCGGTCACTATCCGTGGGTGGACGAGCCGGCGGCCTTCGCCGCGACGGTCCGGTCCTTCCTGCATCTCCCGGAGCCCCGGCGGGAGACGGCCGCCCCTACGGCTGCCCCGTCAGCCGCCCCCACGGCTGTGCCGGTGGCCGGCCGCCGGCGGGGGCCGGCCGTATGAAGACGAAAGTGGCCGGACACCCCCAGATTGAACTGCAACGTTTAGTGTTGGTTCTTGATAAACTGAAACGTTTAGTGTAGGTTCTTGGCGTCGCTCCGCACACGAAGGAGAGCCGGATGTCGACAAGCCCTCCCCATCACCCGGACCCGGTGACGGCAGATCGGGGGCGGCGCCCTCCTGACTGGGCCGTCGTCGCGCTGCTCTGCGTGGGTCAAGCGGTGGTCATCCTCGACGTCTCGATCGTGAACGTCGCGCTTCCGTCCATTCGCGACGATCTTGACTTCAGCGATTCGAGCCTGTCCTGGGTGGTCAACGCCTACGCCCTGACCTGGGCCGGTTTCATGCTGCTCGGCGGCCGGGCCGCCGACTTCTTCGGCCGGCGCCGGCTGTTCGTCGCCGGTCTGGTGCTGTTCACGGCCGCGAGCCTGGTCGGCGGCCTGGCGCAGGACCACACCACCCTGATCGTGGCCCGCGCGGTCCAGGGCGTGGGTGGCGCGCTGCTCTCGCCGGTGACCCTGACGATCATCACCGCGACCTTCCCGGAGGGGCCCCGGCGAGCTCGTGCGCTGGGGGCGTGGACCGCCGTCTCGGGCGGTGGCTCGGCCGTCGGTTCGGCCCTGGGTGGTGTCATCACCGATCTGCTGAGCTGGCGCTGGGTGCTGTTCGTCAACGTGCCAGTGGGTGTGCTGTGCGTCATCGGTGCCTGGTACCTGCTGCGCGAGTCAAAGGTGGAGCGGGCCGGCCAGCGCCTCGACGTGTTCGGGGGGCTCCTGGTCACCGCCGGGCTGAGCGGAGTCGTCTACGGGACCGTCAACAGCACCACCCACGGCTGGTCAGAGGCCTCCACCCTGGTGCCGTTGATCGGGGGCCTGGTGCTGCTGGCCTGGTTCGCCGTGCACGAGGGCCGCTTCGCGTCCTCGCCGGTGGTCCCGCTGCGGCTGCTGCTCGTCCGCTCGATCGGCATCGCCAACCTGGCGATGTTCTGGATCGGCTGCGCCGTCATCGCGCACTTCTACTTCCTCACCCTGTATCTGCAGAACCAGCTCAACTACTCGCCACTGGACGCGGGCCTCGCCTTCCTGCCCGGCGCGGTCGCGATGGTTGCCGGCGCCCAGTTCGGCCCACCGGTGCTGGCGAAGATCGGCACCAAGCCGTTGTTGGCCGGCGCGTCGCTGGTGTCGGGGGCCGGGTTGCTGTGGCTGGCCGCGGTCCCCAACCACGGGACGTACGTGGGCAACCTGCTGGTCCCGATGATCCTGGTGACCTTCGGCGCCGGGTTGACGTTGACGCCGCTGGCCGCGGCCGCGACGTCCGGTATCGACCCGTCCCAGGCGGGTCTTGCCTCCGGCCTGATCAACACCACCCGGCAGGTGGGCGGCAGCATCGGGCTGGCGGTGCTCGCCACCGTGGCCGTCGACCGCACCGAGGCCGTCGCCGACTCGCTCAGCCCCGGGGACGCGCTGGTCTCCGGTTTCCGGGTCGCGTTCCTGGTCGGCGCGGGCTTCGCGGTCGCCGCCGCGCTGACCGCGCTCGCGCTGCCGAACCTCGGGCCTCCCGCGGGCGGGCCGGCAGCCGGGCCGGACGAGCCCGGCGCGCAGGTGGCACCACCCGTCGCGGTGGACAAGGCCGCCTCGGCCGACCTGGCTACTAATTCGGCCGACCGAGCTCATTCGGCCCGCCAGACTACTTCGGACGACCGGGCCGCACCGGTGCGGCGGGCCGCGGAGCCGGAGATCAGTTCCAGCTGAACGGTCGCCGGTGCGGCCCGCCGTGACCCCACGGGCCGCACCGGCAACCCTCGCTCCGACCGCCGCCCCGATCGCCGCTCAGCCGCCGCCAACCCCGTCGGCCTGGCCGATGGCCACCAGCCAGGAAGGAGTGACCGATGACCCTCGCCACGCCGGGGCCACCCACGTCCCGGACGCCGTCCCCAGCCGCGCCGTCCCCAGCCGCGCTGATGAGCGTGGTGACCGGTGCCCGCGCGGCCCGGATCCTCTACGCCGCCGACCACCTGGACGTGTTCAGCACCCTCGCCGAGCGGGCGGCCACCCCGGCGGAACTCGCGGAACGACTCGGGCTGCGTCCCGATGCCACCGCGGACCTGCTGGCCACGCTCGCCGGGCTGGGCCTGCTCGAACGGGACGGGCCGCGCTACCGCGGCACCCCGGTCACGGACTTCTTCCTGGCCCGTTCGTCACCCGGGTATCTGGGTGGCTTCCTGGAGTTCTGCCGCACCGTCCTCGACCCGGCCTTCGACGGTCTGGCGCACACCCTGCGCACCGGCGAGTCGGTGAACACCGCCGCGGGCGACGGCGACCCGTTCCGGCCGCACTACGACGACTCGGCGGCCCGGGATGCCTTCCTCGCCGCGATGGACACGCTGAGCCGTCCGCTCGCCGTACTGCTCTCCGGTCTCGACTGGTCGGGCCAGACCGATGTCGTGGACGTCGGCGGTGCCCGCGGCGATCTGGCCGCGCGGCTCGCCAACGCCCAGCCGCACCTGCGGGTCAGCGTGTTCGACCTGCCGCAGGTGGCACCGGCCGCTCACGCGCATCTCGCGGCGCTCCAGCGGGCCGGGGTGGCGCGCGCCGACACGGTTTCCTTCGTGGCCGGTGACTTCTTCACTGATCCGCTGCCCACCGCCGATGCCGTGATCTTCGGTCATGTCCTGCACAACTGGGACCGGGACGCCCGGGTCGAGCTGCTTCGGGCGGCCTTCCGGGCGTTGCGGCCGGGCGGACGGGTCCTGATCTACGACCCGCTGCTGAACCCGGAGAACCCGGCCTACGCGGCGGCGTTGTCCAGCCTGAACATGCGGGTCTGGACCGCCGGCGGCAGCGAGTACACCGAAGCCGAAGCGACCGACTGGCTCCACAACGCCGGCTTCGTCGACGTCGGAGCCCAGCCGCTCGGGCCGAACGACATCCTGCTGACCGCCGTGAAGCGGGGGTGAGCCCGGTGGCCGTCCCGATCCAGCGTGACCCGGCCCGGACGCGGGCCGCGCTCGCGGGCTGGCTTGCCACCCGTCCAGCCGCCGCCGGCGGACAGGTGGTGTGGGAGGTCGGGGAACCCACGGTTCCGGGGGACCGTGGGTTCTCCACCGAGATTCTGCTGGTGGACGCCTACCGGACCGGCGACGACGGTCACCGGGCGCACCATCCGCTGGTCGTCCGCCTCGCCGCCGACCGGTACCGGGTCTATCCCTGGGACCGGTTCGAGGTCGAATGCCGGGTGATGGCCACCCTCGACCGCGACCCCTCGGTCGCGGTCCCCGTGGTCTACGGCTACGAACCCGACCCGGCGGTGCTGGGCGCGCCGTTCGTCGTCCTCGGCCGGGTCGACGGAGCCGTCCCCGCCGATCTTCCTTCCTATCATCGGGCCGGCTGGGTCACCCAGCTCCCGGCGCACCGGCGGGCAGCGCTGTGGGACGCAGCGCTCACCGCGATGGCGGCGGTCCACCGGGTGGAACCGGGGCAGGCCGGCCTCGCCGACGTCGACCAGCCCGAGTACGGCCAGGTCGGCGCCGGTCAGCAGCTGCGCTCCTACGAGGCCAACCTCGAGCACTTCGGGGTGGACCCGGCCGCCGACCCGGGTGTGCTCGGCGCGGCCCTGACCTGGCTGCACGAGCATCCACCCGCCGAGCCCCACCCGCCCCGGCTGCTGTGGGGAGACGCCCGGCTCGGAAACATCATCTTCACCGGTGACGAGGTCGGCGCGATCCTCGACTGGGAGATGGTCACCCTGGGCCAGCCGGAGGCGGATCTCGCCTGGTTCCTGCACCTGGACCGCCATCTCAGCGAGGGAATCGGAGCCCCCCGGCTGGCCGGGCTGCCCGACCGGGCCGCCACGCTGGAGCGTTACGCGGGCCTGCTCGGACGTCCGCTGGCGGACCTCGACTACCACACGGTGAGTGCCGCGCTGCGCTTCGCGCTCATCGCGACCCGGGTCACCCGCCTGGTCGGGGAACACGCGGTGCTGCCACCGGGTACGGATCTTCCGCTTGCCCGCAACGCCACCCGGTTGCTGGGCCGTGTGCTCGAGGAGGTGCCCGCCGCGGCCGGCGTGCACCGACAGGCGGCCCCGGCCGGGCAGGTCGATCGATCCGCTGGGCCGGCACTCCCCGGTTCGGCGGCTCCGCTAGCGAAGGGAACGCGCTGATGCCGCTGTCCGAGGCAGGTTCGCAGCGTGGCGGTGACCGGCGCCCGATCCGGTTGTCCGTCCTGGATCAGTCGCCGGTGGCGGACGGGTCGTCCTCCGCCCAGGCGCTGCACAACACCCTGGAGCTGGCCGAGCTCGCGGACCGGCGCGGCTACGAGCGGTACTGGGTGGCCGAGCATCACGCGTTGGTCTCGCACGCGGGATCCGTGCCGGAGGTGCTGATCGCGGCGATCGCGGCCCGCACCTCCGGAATCCGGGTCGGTTCCGGCGGGGTCCTGCTGCATTTCCACAGCCCGATGAAGGTGGCCGAGACATTCCGGGTGCTGGACCTAGTCCATCCCGGCCGGATCGATCTGGGCATCGGCAGGTCCGGCGGCGGCGCCTCCGCCGAATCGATCGCGCTGCGCCCCGACCTGGCCACCCTCGGCCTGGCCGACGATTTCGACCACAAGCTCGCCGAGCTGTTGGCCTTCCTGCACGGCCGTTTCCCGGCGGCCCACCCGTTCGGCACGATTCCGCTGATGCCGAGCGGAGCCGGGGCGCCGCCGCCGGTCTGGCTGCTGGGATCAAGCCCGCGCAGCGCCGTGTTCGCGGCCGAGCTCGGGCTGCCGTACGCGTTCGCCCACTTCATCAGCCCATCGCCGACCCGCGCGGCGGTCGAGACCTACCGCGCCCGGTTCCGGCCCGGCCTGGTCACCGACCGGCCGCGAACCATCGTCGGGCTGGGTGTCTACTGCGCGGACACGGAGCAGGAGGCACGCCGCCTCTACGCCAGTCACCTGCTGGTCCGGCGCCGTCTGATGCGCAACGACATCAGGCCGGTGCCGACGGCCGACGACGCGGTGAAGGAGCTGCGGACGGGGCCGGATCCACTCGCCGGTGAGGTGAGCGAATGGCCGCATTACACCGTGGGCACGCCGGAACAGGTACGAGAAATCATTCTGCGGATGTCGACCGAGTTGGACGTCGACGAATTCGTGGTGATGAACATGATTGCCGACCACGGAGACCGGCTGCGTTGTTACGACCTGCTCGCCGACGCCCTCGAACTGCCGCGACGGCCGGACGCGGCGACCCCCGGCGCTGGCATCAGCGCCGGGGCCGGGGCCGGAGTCGGGGCCGGAGTCGGAGTCGGGGTTGCCGGAGGGCCGGCGTGATCCTGGTGACCGGCGCGACCGGGACGGTGGGGCGGCAAGCCGTCGCGGCGCTGCTCGCGCGCGGGGAGCGGGTGCGTGCCCTGACCCGCGACCCGCTGGCCGCCGGCCTGCCGTCGGAGGTCGAGGTCGTCGCCGGTGACCTCACCGTCGCGGAATCTCTGCAGGCGGTGGTCGACGAGGTACGGGCGGTGCTGCTCATCGCGGCCGGGCCCAGCATGGGCGAGCAGGCGGCTCGGCTCGTCACCGCTGCCGGGAAAGCCGCGGTCCGCCAGGTGGTGGCGTTGTCGTCGCTGGCAGCCGGCGAGCGCACGCGGACCGCGCTCGGTGACTGGCACCGCCAGGTCGAGGACGCCGTGCGGGCGGGCGAGCCCGCCTGGACGGCGCTGCGGGCGAACGGTTTCATGTCGAACGCCGAGCAGTGGGTACCGGAAGTCCTGGCCGGGGTGGTGCACACCGCGTTCCCGCAGCTCGCGGCGTCCGTCGTCGACCCGGCTGATCTTGCGGCGGTCGCCGCCGAGATCCTGATCCCGCGCGGCGGGGTGGCCGCGGCGCAGCGGCATCACGGGCAGATCTACGACATCACCGGGCCGCGGGCGCTGACCCCGACCGATCAGGTGGAGATCCTCGCCGAGGTGCTGGGCCGGAGCATCGTGGTGGCCGAGCAGAGTGTGGCGCAGTACCGGGCGGGCCTGTCGCTGGTGTTCCCGCCATCGGTGGTCGACGCGTTGCTGGAGTCCCGCTCCAGCGCGGACGACGATCGCGCGACGGTCTCGCCGGCGGTCGAGCGGATCATCGGCCGGCCACCAGCCGACTTCGTACAGTGGGCCGTCGAACACCGACAGCTGTTCGCGGGCCTGCCGTCCGGCAGTGTCACAGCAGGTAGGCTGGCGTGAAGCGGGCGGAGACTCAGGGCCCAGATTTGGCCCGCCCGCTGCCGACAATCCTTGCCCGTGGGGCCTTCCGAGGGAGGTTCCAGACGATGGCGCGGCGTTCCGGATCCGCCGGGCTTCCCGGCACTGGGGATAATCCCACCGACGCGGGCGGCAAGCATTCCGACACGAGCGGCCACCCTGATACGAACGGCCACCTTGATACGAACGGGCACGCCGACACCAGCGGTCCAGAGATCGCGAACGGGTTCGAGGCCGGCGACGTTCCGGCCGAGGCACTGTGGGCCGGCGACCGGCGCCGGGGGCCGGGCCGGTTTCGCGGGCAGCCCGCGAAGCGCGATCAGATTCTGCGGGCCGCCAGCACGATGTTCATCCAGCAGGGGTTCGCCCGGACGAGCATCGACGCGATCGCCGCGTCGGCCGGGGTTTCCAAGCCCACTGTCTACAGCCACTTCGGCGACAAGGAAACTCTGTTCCTCGCCGTGATCGCGACGGCACGGGCAAGCTCGGACACCCGCTACGACATCGATGACACGCTGCTCCGGGAACCCGCGAAGCTGGCCGACGATCTGGTCGCTGTCGGCGGCCGGCTGCTACGCCTGTTGCTCGATGAGGACGTCTCGGCGCTCCGTCGTCTGATCATCTCGGAGGTGACCCATCATGAGCAGCTACATCGTTCCTGTGACGCCGGCCCACCGCCGCGATTGATGACGTGGTTCTCCACCCGCATCGCCGAGCTGAGCGCCCGCGGAGCGTTGGACGTACCTGACCCGGCACGGGCGGCGGGCCAGTTCGTCTCCCTCCTCGCCTACGCAGGTCAGCAGGATTCCCGGTACGGCACCATCCAGCTCAGTGAAGCGCAGCTGCAGTCGATCAGCCATGACTCGGCCGACATGTTTTTGCGCGCCTATCGGCCGGCGTCCGCTCGGGCGGATTACTGACCAGTGCGGGCAGACCAGCATCTTCATACGCCTGCTGCCGCAAGAGCCTTTCGCACTCGCTGAACATATGCTCTAATAGTACGGTGATGTACGCTCGGGATGCTGGCCCGAAAGTCGGCCAAAAGCGCACTCCTGGGCTACTCGTCGCTGGCGACTCCGGAGGTCCCCTCAGACGCCCGCCCGACTGGGCGGTACGTATCGTGACGCGTTCCTCCCGGGTCACCATCCTTGGCACGGCAAACAGCGGCCGGAAACCGATCGCGCTGGCATCAGCGTGGTTCTTCGTTAGCCGCCGCCACGTCGATTTCATGCGCGTAGGCAGCGCTTCCTGTACAAGCGGCTAGGTTACCTAACCACGATCATGGTCATTTGACCTGTCGATTTCGTGCGACTGCAGATATCGCGGTCGCCGTGTTTTCCCGCGCCCAGAAACAGGGCGCCTCACGTGCCTTGTGTCCGGTTTCCGCGCGCCATGAATCTTGATTCCGAGCCCGCGCCCGCGCTTGAACCCAAGCCCGGTCCCGAGCCCGGTTCCGCGCGCCAAGCTCTCGATCGGACCGCCCTGTCCCGCGCGCCCCCGATCGACTGGCCAGCATTTCTTTCTGGTCAGTGTTTCCTTCTGGTCAGCACTCCTTCTGGCCAGCATCGCCGTCACGACCGCAAGCCCGCATCAGCCGGGAAAACGCAAACATGGGGGTAGCACATGAGTCTGGCCAGACCGGGGCGGCCACAGCGATCGGCATTCACGGGGGCCCGCGGGCGTCTCCGCGTCACCGCGGTGTTCGCCGCCGCCACCACAGCGCTGTTGGGGGGCCTGAGCGCCTGTGGATCGTCGTCCGAGTCGGGAGGCAGCCAGCCGGCCGCCGCGACCGCGGCGAAGCCGGTGACCGGCGGCACCTTGACCTACGCCGGCAACATCACGCCAACCTGCCTGGACCCGCAGGTCACCGCCCAGGACGCGACCGCGATGATCGACCGGAACATCGTCGACTCGCTGGTCTACCAGGCCCCGGACGGGTCCTTCCACCCGTGGCTGGCCAGCTCCTGGAAGACGTCGGCGGATCTGAAGACCTTCACCTTCACCCTGCGCTCCGGTGTCCGGTTCCATGACGGAGCCGCCTTCGACGCCAGCGCCGTCAAGATTAACTTCGACCGGGTCTATGACCCGGCGACGAAATCGCGCAGTGCGGTGAACCTGCTCGGCCCGTACTCGGGTAGCAAGGTGATCAACCCGACGACCGTCGAGGTCAGCTTCACCAAGCCGTTCGCCCAGTTCCTGCAGTCGGTGAGCCAGACCTTCCTCGGGATCCAGTCACCGCAGGCGATCCAGAAGGACGCCGCGGCACTGTGCACGCACCCGGTGGGCAGCGGCCCGTACACGCTGGCCGAGTACGTGCGCAATCAGAGCGTGACGCTCACCCGCAATCCAGACTACGCCTGGGCGCCGGAGGGCGCCGCGCACAGCGGCCCGGCCTACCTGGACCGGCTGGTGTTCACGTTCGTCCCCGACAACGCTGTTCGGCTGGGCGTCCTGACCAGCGGCCAGGCGGATGTGGTCGACGCGATCCCGCCGGTGAACATCAAGGCGCTCGCGGCGAACAAGAACGTGCGGGTGCTGCGCACCCTCTCCCCCGGTGGCGGGTACACGTGGCATTTCAACACCTCGCGCGCGCCCTTCAACGACGAGAAGTTCCGGCAGGCGTTCCGGGCAGCACTCCCCATCGACAAGGTCCTTGAATCGCTGTATTTCGGTGAGTACCAGCGTTCCTGGAGCCCGCTGAGCCCGGCCACTCCGGGTTACCTCGCCGCGGTGGAGAAGTCGTGGGGATACGACGTGGCCCGCTCCAACTCGCTACTCGACGAACTCGGCTGGACCAGCCGGGACGGCGACGGCTATCGGACGAAGGACGGCAAGCGACTGATCGTCCACCGGCCATTCCCGGCGGCGAACATCAGTGAGCAGCGTGACTCGCTCGTCGAGTCTTTCCAGGCCGCGCTCAAGGATGTCGGCATCGACCTCGTGGTGGACAACATCACCCAGGGTGAATACTTCACCCGCTACGACGCCGGTGACTACGACATCTACGACTTCACCTGGGGCGGCGACACCCCGGACGTGCTGCGGCTGTTCTTCGACTCGACCAACCGGCCGTCCCCGGGAAACATCAACCAGAATGCCAGTCAGCTGGTGAACGCGCAGGTGGACACGTGGCTGGGCGAGGCGAACACGACGCTGGACGACGCCCGGCGGAAAACGCTGTACGGCAATGTGCAGAAGTACGTGATCGACCACGCGGTGGTACTGCCGGTGTATGTGGGCACCCGGCTGATCGGCTCTTCCACCGAAATCCAGGGACTCACCTCTGACGCCAGCGGGTTCGCCTCGTTCTACGGTGCCTGGCGGGCTCCGTGACGTCGAAGGACGACACTGCGGCGGCGCCGTTGCGCCCAGGCGCCGCCGCTTCCCGGGCCACCAGGATCGGGAAGTACGTCGGCTGGCGCACCGTGGTGCGCCGGCTGGTCGGAGCGGTGGTGGTCGTGTGGGGCGCGGCCACCCTCGCGTTCCTCGCGCTCAATCTGACGCCCGGCGACCCGGCGCGCACGCTGGTCGGCGCCGCGCCCGCGACGTCCGGAACCATCGACCAGATCCGCGCCGACCTTCGGCTGGACGACCCCTGGCCGCTGCGTTACCTGTTTTATCTGGGCAAGCTGCTGCGCGGTGATCTCGGTACCTCCTACCAGCAGGACCTCCCGGTCAGCACGGTGATCCGCGGCCAGCTCGGGGCCACCGTGCAGCTCACGGTCGCCGCCGCCGCACTCGCCGTGCTCGGTGCCCTGGTGGTTGCGCTGGTCACCGCGCACCGGCGCCGAGGGGTCCGCTCGACGGCGTCCGTCGTGGAGCTCGTGTTGGCCTCCACGCCCACGTTCTGGCTGGGAGTCCTGCTGCTGGTGCTGTTCTCGTTCACCCTGCACATCTTCCCGGTGAGCGGGAACGCGGGGGTGTCGGCGCTGGTGCTGCCGGCGGTCACCCTGGCGCTGCCGATCGGGGCAATGCTCTCCCAGGTGCTGCGGGAAAGCCTGGAGGACGTGCTGGAACGGCCGTTCGTGCTCACCGCCCGCGCTCGGGGCATGCGGGAGACCGGGATCCGGCTCCGGCACGCGCTCAGACACGCGGCGCTGCCGCTGGTGACCCTGTCCGGCCTGGTCATCGGGCATCTCCTCGGCGGTGCCGTGATCATCGAGATGATCTTCGCGCGGCAGGGGGTCGGGCGCATCGCGCTGGCGGCGATCGAAGGCAAGGACTTCCCGGTCGTCATCGCGGTCGTGGTGCTGTCCGCGCTCGTCTTCGTCGTGGTCAACCTGATCGTGGATCTCATCTGCCTGCTGATCGATCCACGGCTGGCCGCGGAGCCGGCCATCTGACGTCCGTCCGGCCGCTCATCCACCGGCCGGAACCCGCCGAACGGCAAGGAGCCTGATGACCGCCGATCTGACGCTGCCGCGCCCGGCCTCGCCCCGGCTGCGTACTCCACCTGCCGGGGTGCTGCTGTCCGCACTCGTCGTGCTGGCCGCGCTCCTTGCCGTGCTGGCACCCCAACTGCTCACGTCCGCGGAACCGAACGCGGTCGACCCGCTCAACGCGCTGCACGCACCCGCCGCGTCCCACCCCTTCGGCACCGACGAGGTCGGGCGGGACATCTACACCCGGGTGGTGCACGGTGCCCGGCCGGCGCTCATCGTCGGCGTCGGCGCCACGGTGCTGTCCGTACTCGCCGGTATCGCGCTGGGGGTGCTGTCGGCGGTGGGTGGCCGGGTGATCGGCGAGGTGGTGCTGCGGGTGGTCGACATCCTGCTCGCGTTCCCGAGCCTGCTGCTCGCGCTGCTGGTCATCGCCGTGCTCGGCCCCGGCGAACGCAACGCGCTGGTGGCCATCGCGGGCGCGTTCGTGCCGCTCTACGTCCGGCTGGTCCGGGTTCAGGTACTCGCGGTGCTGCGCTCGGGCTACGTCGAGGCGGCGGTCGCGATGGGCCAGCGGCGCGGCCGGGTCATCGCCCGGCACGTCCTGCCGAACGCGCTCGGGCCGCTGCTGGCGCTCGCCACGATCGGGGTCGGCACGTCGATCATCGCCGGTTCGTCGCTGAGCTTCCTCGGCCTCGGCCCGCGCCAGCCGACCGCGGAATGGGGAGCGATGCTCGCTGCGGGCCGTTCCTACTTCGAGGTGGCCTGGTGGATGTCGATCTTCCCCGGCGCGGCCGTGACCCTGACCGTGATCGCGGTGACCGTGCTCGGTCGTGCCGTGCAGGCACGATTCGACGGGCGGACAGCGTGACCGCGCCCAGCGGGCACCGGCCGGCGCCGGACGCCGGGTCATCGGTGGCGCCGCACCCGTCCACGCAGCCGACCGCGCTGCCGACGGGGCATCTGACGCCGGACCCGACAGCGCACCCGGCGCTGGACCCGACAGCGCACCCGGCACCCCGGCAGGAGCCCGCACCGGAAACCCAGCTGGCGCCGCTGCTGGCCGTGACCGACCTGCAGATCGACTTCCACACCGCGCACGGACCCGTGCACGCCGTCCGGGGCATCTCGTTCACGGTCGCGGCCGGGGAGTGCTTCGCGCTGGTCGGCGAATCCGGCTCGGGAAAGTCCGCGACGGCCCGCAGCCTGGTCGGGCTCGCCGGCAAGACGGCCACCGTCAGCGCGCAACGCCTGGAGTTCGAGGGCCGTGACCTGCGCGACCTGAACGGCCGCGACTGGTCGGCGATCCGCGGCCGGCGCATCGGTCTGGTCTTCCAGGACGCGCTGGTGTCCCTCGACCCGCTGCGGACGGTGGGCGCGGAGGTCGCCGAACCGCTGCGCCTGCACCGGCTGGGCGACGGCCCGGCCCGCCAGGCCCGGGTGATCGAACTGCTGACCGACGTCGGCGTGCCGGAGCCTGCCGAGCGAGCCCGACAGCGCCCCTACGAACTCTCCGGCGGGCTGCGCCAACGCGCACTCATCGCCTCGGCGATCGCGGCCGACCCGGGCCTGCTCATCGCCGACGAGCCGACGACCGCGTTGGACGTCACCGTGCAGGCGCAGATCCTCGACCTGCTCGCGGAGCGCCGGGCGGCCGGTGCCGGCCTGCTGCTGATCAGTCACGATCTCGCGGTGGTCGCCCGGCTCGCCGACCGGGTGGCGGTGATGCGCGACGGGATGGTGGTGGAGGACGGCCCGACCGCGCGGGTGCTCGGCAGCCCACAGCACGCCTACACCCGGATGCTGCTCGCCGCGGTACCGACCGGCCGGCAGCGCGGGACCCGACTCTCCCCGGCACCGGTCCCAGCCGGACCGAACTCGACCACCTCGACCACCTCGACCAAGTTCGGCAAGGCCGGTGGGCCGGCGGCGGCGGGGGTGGCAGGGGTGGCAGGGGTGGCCACCGATGCGGCACCGGCCAACGACCTGACGCCAGCCAACGACGTGGTGCTGGCCGCGGTGGGACTGAGCAGGCGTTTCCGCCTGCCCGGCGGCAGCTGGCAGGCCGCGGTCGACGACGTGTCCTTCGAACTGCGGGTCGGCGAGACGCTCGGGGTGGTCGGGGAGTCCGCGTCCGGGAAGACGACGCTGGCCCGGCTTGCGCTCGGCCTGTTGCAGCCGCACGGCGGAACCGTGACCCTGCTCGGCGAGCCGTGGAGCAGGCTGCCCGAACGGCGGCGCCGGACGCTGCGTCCCCGCATCCAGGTGGTGCAGCAGGACCCGCTGAGCGCGTTCGACCCCCGCTACCCGGTGGGCCGGCTGCTCGCCGAGCCTCTTGAGCTGCTGGGCCTGCCCCGCCAGGTCCGCCGGCAGCGGATTCCCGAGCTGCTCGTCCAGGTCGGCCTGGATCCCGCGTTGGTGACCCGGCGGCCGCGTGACCTCTCCGGCGGCCAGCGCCAACGGGTCGCCATCGCCCGTGCGCTGGCGACGGGGCCCGAGGTGCTGGTCTGCGACGAGCCGGTCTCCGCTCTGGACGTGACCGTGCAGGCGCAGATCCTCGACCTGCTGGTGGACCTGCAGCGGGAGTTCGGGCTGGCGATCCTGTTCATCTCGCACGATCTCGGTGTGGTCCATCACCTCAGCGACCAGGTGCTGGTGATGAAGGACGGCCGGGTGGTGGAACGGGGGCCGGCCACGGAGGTGTTCACCACCCCGCGGCACCCCTACACGCAGGGACTGCTGGCCGCGTTGCCCCGCCTCGACGACGCGCTCCCCCGGCAGTTCGATGTCGGCGCCGAACCGGCGGCGGCCCCGCAACCGAACGGAGAACCATCATGAAAGCGCTGGTGACGACGGGCACCGGACCGTTCGGCCTGCAGCTCGCCGAGGTTCCCGACCCGACTCCGGGGCCATCCGACGTGGTGATCGCGGTGGCCGCGGCGGGGGTCAACCGCGGCGAGCTGGGCCTGGCCACGACGCTGCCGGCCGGTTCGCGGCTCGGCTGGGATGTCGCCGGGACGGTTGTCGCCGGGGCGGCGGACGGTGCCGGCCCACCCGTCGGCACCCGGGTCGTCGCCCTCGTCGAACGGGTGGGCTGGGCGAGCCGGGTCGCCGTCCCGGCGCGGCGGCTGGCGGTGCTCCCGGCGGAGATCACCGACGAGGAGGCAGCGGCGCTGCCGGTCGCCGGCCTGACCGCCCTGTACGGGCTGCGGACTGCCGGCTGGCTGCTGGGCCAGCGGATCCTGATCACCGGAGCGGGCGGCGGGGTCGGCCGCCTGGCCGTGCAGCTCGCCGCGTACGGCGGCGGCGATCCGATCGCCCTGGTCGGCGCCGCGGCACGAGGCCAGGGGCTCGCGGATCTGGGCGCCGTCCAGGTCGCCACCTACACCGACGCGCAGACCGCGGCCGAAGCTGGCAGCGCGGGTGGGGCGGGCGGCGCGGGCGAGCCGTGGGCGCCGGTGGACGTCGTCCTCGACAGCGCGGGTGGCACGGTGCTGGCGACCGCGCTACAGCTGCTTGCGCCGGGCGGGGTCGCGGTCAGCATCGGCAACTCGTCCCGCGCCCCGCTGACCGTCCCGTTCGACTGGGGCTATCGACGGCCCGGGGCCCGGCATCACTACCTCCACCTGTTCGACGAGGCGAACCGGCGCGATGTCGGGGCCGATCTCGCGCTGCTCGCCCGGCTCGCCGCCGCCAAACGACTCGACGCCCAGGTCGCGGTGACGCGCTCCTGGCGCGACCCCGAGCCGGCGCTGCGCGCGCTGGCGGAGCGCACCGTCAACGGGAAGGTGGTGTTCCGGATCGACTGATCGACCAGTGCCGACCGGCTCCGGCTCCGGCCCCTGCCCGCATCCCGGGTCCGGGCCTGGGTCCGGCACGCCACCCGTCCACGTCCTTCGCCGCTGCCACAGAGATGGGATGCCGCCCCATGGATATCCGCCTCCTAGGTCCGTTAGAAGCGGATGAGCGGGGGGTCTCGCTGATCCCGACCGCACGCAAACCACGTCAGCTGCTGGCTCTGCTCGTCCTCAATCTCGACCAGGTGGTCTCCGTCGACGCCTGCGTGGAGGAGCTGTGGGATGACGAGCCACCGACCAGCATGGCGGCGACTTTGCAGACCTACATCCTGCAGATTCGCCGCCGCCTCGCCAAACTGCCCCGGCTGGGATCCCTACAGGCCGCCCGCACGGTGCTGGAGACCCGCGGCAACGGCTACGTGTTCCGGACCACCACCGACGACGAGTACGACGTGCTGCGTTTCGAGCAGAACGTCCAGGCCGCCCGGGTGGCGTTGGCCCGCGACGACTCGCTCACCGGCGCCTGCCTGCTGCGGGACGCGCTCGAACTGTGGCGAGGGCCGGCGCTGGCGGGCACCCCCGCGGGTCCCCTCGTCCGGGCTCGGCTGGTGGGCCTGGAGGAAAGCCGGCTGACGGCGCTGGAGCAGCGCATCGAGGCGGATCTGCGGCTGGGTCGTCATCACGAGCTGCTTGGCGAGCTGACCTCGCTGGTCGCCGGCCATCCGGTGCTCGAGAACCTGCACGCGCAGCTCATGCTGGCGCTGTACCGATCCGGCCGGCCGGCCCAGGCGCTGGGGGTGTACGACCGGCTCCGCGGCTCCCTGGACCGGGAGTTGGGGATCGAGCCGTCCCAGCGGCTGCGCCGGCTGCACCGGGCGGTACTCAGCGCCGACCCGGCTCTCGACCCGCCACACCCAGCGACGTTCCCGCTCTCGCTCGGCCTGGTCTGACCGAGCCCTCTCAGACCAGGCCGGTCAGCCAAGCCGGTCAGATCAAACAAGTCAGGCCAGACAGGTCAGTGGACGGCCGCCGTTGTAGGCGACCATCTCAGCGAAGACCGGCCCGGACGGAATCCGCGCGACCTCCGCCGGCGCAACACCTACCGGCGCAGCATCCGGCGACGCCGGATGACCGGCCGGCCGCAGCTCGGCGTAGGCGCGATGTAGGTTCGCGACCAGCCGTTCCGGGTCCAGCAGGTCGGCGAACGGCCCGGGGCCGGCCGCCAGCGCCGTCTCCAGTGGGGTCAACCCGGCGGCGAGCCCGTCGGCGGCCAGTTCGAGCACCCGGCCCAGGTACGCCTGCGTGACATCGAGCGCCGCCGGCCCGGTCGGCGGCCCGTGCCCACAGATGAGGATGGCCGCGTCCAGGTCGCGCAGCGTCCGGACGGCGCGCAGGGTTCCGGCCACCGAGCCCATCAGGCAGAACGGGGTGGCGCCGGAGAGCACCACGTCCCCGGTGAACAGCACCCGGCGATCGGGGATCCAGACGATCACATCGTTGGTGGTGTGCGCCGGGCCGACATGGATCAGTTCGACCCGCAGCTCGCCGACGAACAGGCTGAGCCGGTCGGTGAACGTGACGGTCGGCAGAGCCGGCGGCAGCGTCCCCCACTCGACGTCGGGAAAGGCCGCCCGCAGCGCAGGCCCGCTGCGGGCGGCCTCCAGACGGGCCAGCTCGTGCGCGATCACCGTGGCCGGCGGGGTGAACACGGCGTTGCCGAACAGATGGTCGCCGTGGTGGTGGGTGTTGACGATCGTGCTGACCGGCCGGCGGACGACCTGCGCGACGGCCGCGGCGAGCCCGCGCGCCCGCTGCTCGGTGGCCGCCGTGTCGACGAGGGTCACCGCATCCGGGCCGGCCAGCACCCCGGAGTTGCTCACGCACCAGCCGCCGGGCTCCTGGATGTAGGCGAACACCCCGTCGGCGACCTCACGCAGTTCCCCGCCGGCCGTGACCTGCTGATGCGCCGCCGCCGGCAGGCTCACCGTCGCGTCGCCGGCCCGTCGGATGCCGCAACCGGTGCGGCCAGGTCGGCCGGGCCGGCGCGTGCGGCCAGGTCGGCAGGTACGGCCAGGTCGGCCGGTGCGGTTCGCGGGGTCCCGGGGCCGCCCAGCAGGACGACCTCGCAGACATGCCGGTCCCCGTCCGCCACCGCGTTGACCCGCTCCCCCTGCTGGAACGACTCCTGGGTGCGGGCCCGGTGGAACGCCTCGGCGTCCCGCCACTCGGCGATGTTCAGATAAACGTCGGGACGGGTGGTGGACCGCACCAGGACGTAACTGATCAGCCCGTCCTGCTCGCTCATGAAGTCCGCGACGGCAGCGTAGATGCGTTCCAGCTCCTGCGCGGAGCCGGTCAGGGTCAGCTTGTTGACGAAGAACACCATGGCGGTCCGGCTCCGCTCAGGCCGCGTCGTCGTGGGTGATCCAGCGCTCCTGGACCAGCCAGGTACCTTCCGCGCGCACCAGCACGTCCTGGCCGGTGGTGCTCAGGTGGAAGGTCGGGCGCTGCCCGCGGGCGGTCTCGACGATCAGCGCGTAGAAGCGGGTCTGCACCGTCCCCGGCTGCGGACCGGCGTAGATGGCGACCTGGCCGATCCAGTGCCGGCGGACGACATCGTCTTGGGCGTGGCGCTCGACGCCGGCGCGGGCCGAAGTGGCGATCACCTCGCGCCCGCGGCGCTCGGCGGGAGAGTTGCCGGAGAACACCCGGCCGGGGCTCGTGCGCTGACCGAAGACTGCATCCTCGGTGAAGGTCAGGGCCCACCGGTCGGCGTGCCCGTCGTCGAGGAGCTGGGTCTGCCAGGCGTAGAAGTTGAGAACGTCGGCGTACGTCGCGGCGTCCACCAGCGCCTCGGGGCCGAGCGGGGCCGTCTCGGGGGTTGCGGCGGTACTCGTGGCCGCATCCGTGGCGGGCGTCGCCGTGCTCGTCGTGGGAGTCGCCGTCTGAGTCGTGGCAGGTCCGGACATGGGGCAGTCACCTCGGGGAGATCGATGGGGCGGGGGCGACCGGCGTGCTGGTGCGAGCCGGATCGGGACGAGATCGGGACGGGAC
>NZ_CAAAFR010000062.1:0-61981 GCF_900634745.1 Protofrankia symbiont of Coriaria ruscifolia | reverse complement strand
ACGGCGCCTGGAGGCTGAACCCCATATCCGCGAGCAGCCCCGCCACGGTTGTATGACTAATCTTGAAGCCTAACTTGAGCAACGCGACCGCGAGCTTCCGCGTCGTTTTAGACGTCCACCGAGTAAGACGTTCGGGATCCCCGACGCTTTCCGGATCGACCAGCCCGGATAGCGTCGGCCGTAATTCCGGCTCTACCTCCTCAGCCGGTTTCCGGCCACCACCAGGCCGGCGAACCCGATGCGTCACCTCGATGCCGCTGTCGATCTCCAGAGCCCCCCGTTGCACGGTGCCGCGATCGACACTCGCCATCCGAGCCACCTCCGCCACACCGCCATAGCCCAGCATCCGCGCCTGCGCGCCGAGGAAATATCTCCTCTGATTCTCGGCCAGATGTGGAAGAACCTGCTGAAACAGCAACGTCAGCGCCTCGCTGGATATCAAGTACTCTGCCATGCAGCGAACAGTACCTACCCGACATCAACGATGTGATTAGCGACTCACTACGGTTGTCCAACTGAACTATATGCGTACAGCTTGAAGCATGCCCAAAACCTCGAATTAGTTGCTGGACTTAATTCATTACGACCCCTTACGCCGTTCGGGGTCCCGGCGTCGGCGGGCATGCCAGTCTCCGCCGAGGTCCTGGTACACCGTATTGTTCGCGATGATGTGCCAGTAAGCGATGAGAATGTCGTGGCGGGTTGCGCCGATGGCTTTGAGAACGCCGCGTCTACCGCGGATCTGGGCGTGGTGGGAGGCAAGATAGGTGTTCTTGCTGCGGGCAGCGGCGTGCGCGGCCTCGGTCAACGCTGTTCGTAACCACTTGTTGCCGTGCCGGGTCCGGCCGGACAGCCGTTTCCCGCCGGAGGTGTGGTTCCCCGGGCAGATCCCCGCCCAGGAGGCGAGATGCCCGGCGGTCGGGAACCGGCTCATGTCCAGGCCGACTTCGGCGACCAGGACGGTGGCGGTGACCTCACCCACCCCGGTGATCGTGATGATCCGGTCGACCGTCTCCCCAAAAAGGGGTGCCAGATTGTTCTGTGTACGGGTTCATCCGAGTCTGAGACCTTATGGGGGTCTCGGAAGGGAAGGAACGTATGCGGACCACAGCGGAAGACGAGGTCGGGGCGTCGGGTCTGGGGACGGTCGCGGACCGGGCCGGGGTGCCGGCGGCCTCGACCCCGGCCGGGTCAGCTTCCCGCACGTCCTCGACGCCGTCCGACACTCCGTCGCGACGGCCTTTTCCCCCTGAGCGCCTCGCCCAGGCATTCCTGTTCCTCGTCGTCGACCTCCCCGGCATGCTGATCCGCGACCGCCCCGACCGCACCGCCCCACGCACGACCAAACGCCCCAGCCCGCGCTACCCCACCCGCAAAACAACCGACCCCGGCACCCGCCGAGTGACCAGCACCATCGTCCTCCACTCCCTCGAACCAGAAACGATCACTTAAAGAAGGGCCATTGCCCCCCGCAGGGCGACGCCGAAGGGCCAGCAATCCTTCATCTCCCGCACAGCACCACGATCAGCCACCTGCTACCTCACAGCGACCTCCTGCATACGTGGCACACCCCCATTTTCCCAACGTCATCTCGTGGACGCCGATGTTCCGGGCGACCTCGGCGACAGGACGGCCGCCATCGATGACGAAAGTTATCGCTTGTTCCTTGTACTCCTCGGTAAATCTACGGCCTGTCGCGCCCGTTGTCCGCTCTCCCGATGGATCGGGCAGCTATTCCGGGTGTCCGCCGAAGCGGGAACGGTCCAGTCACCGTCACCCGCCGCATCGAATTCCACTGCCTCGAACCACAACAATCACCTTAAAGTAAGGCCATTGCCCCGACCCCGGCGCGGCGACCCCGAGAACCGCCGTCCCATCAAAGGAAACCACCACCCTCAGCCCGACGGCCGCGCCACCCGTGCGGCCGTCAACGCACGCCTGGAAACGCGCTCACCGTCAGTCAATTCAAGCGACGCCCTGCGGAGGCAGGGAGAATATCTTGTCCCGCAGGTTTTCTCTCGGATGAGGCGGTGGTGTTAGCGGGTGATGAGGGGGCGGCCGAGGGGAAGTCCCCGTCCGCCGGTTTCGGTGAACATGAGGTCGGCGTAGAGGTAGACGGCGACCGCGACGAAGGCGAAGACGATGATGCCGCCAATCCGGATGAGACTGGTGGAGCCGGTCATGGTGCCGGCGAGGAGCACGGCCAGGGCGATGTCCACCAGACCGAGCAGGAGCGTGAAGCTGGAGGGCAGGCGCAAGGTGACCAGCGTGACCATGACGATCGTGATTAGCCAGCACACCAGCCAGGCGACCTGGGCGTCTGTGGCGTGCTCGGCCGCGGTGGCGAACCAGCCGTGGGACAGCCCGAGTGTCAGGGCGGCGTAGCTGCCGTAGAAGCCGAAGAATACGGCGAACAGGCTGGCGGAGGCGTTCTGCCCGAGGCCGGCCGCCCAGATGGTGGTGATCAGTAACCCGACCGCGGTGCAGGTGATGACGATGGCCAGGGTGGCGCTGGTGGCGCCGCCGGGCAGGGCGCCGATGTTTATCAGGCCGAGGCCGATGGCGCCGGCGATGACGGTGGGGACACCGACGACCCCGGGGTTACCGTGCAAGGGGTTGACCGGGGCTGGTGAGGCGTCGGTGGTGGTGGTCTCGCCAACTGGGGTGGTGATGGCGGTATCGGTGGTGCGGTCGAAGATAGCGGTCATCACGGCGCTCCTGTGTATCGCGGGCGGATCAGTTCGCGGCACCGACGAGGTCGGCGTGGTGGCGGCGGGTCACGGCCGGGTGGGCACGCAGCCGCACCTTGAGGATGTTCTCGCCATAGGTGGTGAAGATCGGGTTGCTCGGGTCGGAGCTTTCCCCGCCGGGCGCTTCGGCTGCGAGTTCGCCGGGCAGGTCGATCCGGGACAGGGTGGCGTCGAGGCGAGGGTTGACGAAGTAGACACTGGAGATGCGTTCCACACCGACGGGCGGGCTGACAACCCGGTGCACCGTGGCCTTGAGATAGCCGTGGGTGGCCAGTTGCAGCATTTCACCGAGGTTGACCACCAGGGTTCCGGGTATTACCGGCACGTCGACGAGATCCCCATCCCGCTCGACCTGCAGGCCTCCGACGGTGTCCTGGTAGACGAAGGTCAGCAGCCCGAAGTCGCGGTGCAGGCCCACACCCTGGCCGGTCGGGAACTCGGCCGAGGGAGCCAGGTAGCGGACCAGTTTCGCGGTTGCCTCGGGTGTGGGGTCGAGCCACTCGGCGAACCGCATGGCTGGTTGTCCGAGGGCCAGCGCGAGCGCGCGCAGCACAGCATGGCCGAGGCGGTCCATCTCCTCCATCCACGTGGTCACGGTCTCGCGGAACCCGGGGATCCCGGCCGGCCACTGGTTGGGACCGCGTAGCCATCGCCAGGCCGGATCGCCGGGGCCGACGGGCATCGGTTCGGCCTCAGGGCCGAGGTCGATTTCGTCGCGCAGGTCGGGCCGCCCGTTGGTGTGTTCCCCGCCGGGCGGGGTGTAGCCGCGGAAGTGTGGGGAGTTCTCCATGGAGATGGCCAGCCGGTCGGGCTCGGGAAGCGCGAAGAATTCCCGGGATACCTGATGCACCCGCTGGTTGAGCTCGTCGGGAACGCCGTGGCCGGTGAGATGGAAGAACCCCACGGTGTGGCATATGTCGCGCAATGCGGTGATGAATTCACCCGCGGTGGCGGACGATTCGTCTTCGCGGAAAGGAGTGAGGTCGAGAATCGGTAGCGCGCTCATTGATCGCCTTTCTGCACAAGGACAATGGATTCCGGGCAGGGGTTGGCGCCGTCACAGGCAACGGCGTCGGATTTGGTTGCTGGCGGTCTCGACCACAGCAACAAGGACCAGGACGACGATCATCACGGCCGCTGCACGTCGATAGTCCAGGGCTTGGAGCGCGGTGACGAGTTCGAAGCCGATGCCACCGGCGCCGACGATGCCCAGCACGATGGAGCTGCGGATATTGATGTCGAAACGGTAGAGGGTGTTGGCCACCAGGCTGGGCACGACCTGCGGGATCACAGCCAGACGAATCACTTGCAAGGGGTGGGCGCCGACCGCGGCCAGTGCTTCGGGTGGGCCTGGATCAATTTCCTCGATGCGTTCGGCGTAGACCTTGCCCAGCATTCCGATCGAATGCAGGGCCAGGCCTAGTACTCCGGGCAGGGTACCGAGCCCGAGGGCGGCCACGAACATCAAGGCGAAGACGAAATCCGGCACCGCGCGGCAGAGCGTGATGACGAACCGGGTGGTGGCGAAGACGGTGGGGTGTGGTGCGAGGTTGCGTGCGGCGAGCAGGGCCAGTGGCAAGGAGATCAGGGTCGCGCCGGCGGTGCCGAGGAAGGCGACCTCGACGGTCAGTAGGGTGGCGCGCAGCAGATCCGGCAGTCCGGAGAAGTCCGGTGGCCACATGGTGTCGGCGAGGAACGCGAGGAAGGTGGGGATCGCCGAGGCCAGTTGCCGCCCGGACACGCCGAGGTGCAGGCACACGGCCACGGCGGCTGTGGCGAGCAGGCAGGCCGTCGTGACGAGGGGGATGCTGGGTGCGCGGCGCAGCGCCGGGTGGCGGGAGGGCGTCGGGGTGGCCATCACACGGCCTCCACGGCGAGATCGTGCTGTTCACCGTGGTAAAGGGTCTCCCACTGGTCGGTGGTGACCTGTGCCGTAGGGGCGTCGATGACCACGTGGCCGTGGTCGAGTGCGACGATCCGGTCGCAGAACCGGCTGGCGAACTCCACCTGGTGCAAGGAGGCTACGACCGTTCGTCCGTCGTCGTGGGCGAGGCTGGCCAACAAGGTCAGCACCCGTTCGGCGCTGGCGGGATCGAGACTGGCCACGGGTTCGTCGGCGAGCACCACCCGCGGGTTTTGCACCAGGGTGCGGGCGACGGCGACCCGCTGCCGTTGCCCTCCGGAGAGCGTGTCCACGCGTTGTGCCCACCGGTCGGCGAGGCCGACCCTGGTCAATGCGTCCAGGGCCGCGGCGCGCTCGGCGACCGGGGCGGCGGCCAGCCAGGTGCGCCAGGCGCTGATCCGGCTGGCCGCCCCGGACAGAGCGTTACGGAACGCGCTGGCCCTCTCCACCAGATGGAACTGCTGGTAGATCATGCCGACCTCGGAGCGGTGCCGTTGCAGGTCCCGGCCGCGCAGCGCGCCGACGTCGCGGCCGGCCACGACGACCAGCCCCGCGGTCGGTGATACAAACCCGTTGAGACTGCGCAGAAGCGTGGACTTCCCGGCACCAGACGAGCCGACCAACGCGACGAACTCGCCCTCGGCAACCTTCAGCGTGACCCGATCCAGCGCCGTGGCAGTGCCGAAGGCCCGGGTAAGATTATCGCAGTAGATCATCGCCTGCTTACTTTCTGCGGAGGTCCTCGACCGAGAGGCCGGCTTGGCGCGCCAGTGCGCGGATCGGGTCGTAATCGGAGGCCGTGGCCGGCACGAGCCGCGTGGATTTCTCCACGCCGATGGGGGCCTGCTCGCTGCCCCGCAAACTGAGCAGCGCCCGCGTGATGGCCTCACGCCGCTGCGCCGGGAGAGCAGCGCGGACCACGACCGGAGAACCGGTGATGCGGTCGGACTGCCACACCTTCACGACCTTGCTGGGGTCAGCCTTGCCGGAGCGCACCGCTGACTCGTACTCGACCGAGTCGACGAACGCGGCGTCGACCTGGCCGCTGGCCACGGCCAGGATGTTCGCGGCGTGATTGCCGCCCTGGGACAGCGTGGTGTCTTTCTCCGGATCCACGCCCGTCTTGCGGAGCACGTCGAGTGGGAAGAGATATCCGGAGGTCGACAGTTTGCTCGCCAGTGCGAGTTTGTGCCCGCGGACGTCGGATGGTTGCCGGATCTCGGCGGGTTTGTTGGTCACCAGGTAGCTGAAATAGCCGGGTGTCCCGCTGTCGTCCACACCGACGGCCACGGGCTCGACCTGGACGCGTGGCTCGATGAGGACGTAGCTGAGCGACCCCAGGAAGGCCACATCAATCCGGTTTCCGCGCAACGCCTCGGCGATAGCGTAGTAGTCGGTGCTGGTGACCAGGTCGACCTTGGTGCCGAGGGCGTCTTGGAGTTGCCGGGCAGTTTCCTTGTAGCGCTGCTGTTCGGCCTGGGCCGCCCCCGTGGCGATGGCCCCCACCCGGATGGCCTGTTGTTCGCTCGCGCCGTCGCCGCACGCGGCCAGCGACAGCGCAAGCACCACAGCGATGAGCAGACCGGCAAGACGCGCGCCGGATTTTATCATGGATGTTCCTTCCTGCATTGTTTAGCGGGAGCCCTTGCCCCACAAGGTGTTTGAGGCCAGGCGGGCGCCTTCGGCGAGTGAAGCGAGTTTGGCCCAGACGACGCGCGGGCTGACCCAGTTCATGCCGACGAGGGTGCCGAAGCCGCAGTCGCTGCCGGCGAGCACGTTCTCTCGCCCGACGATGCCGGCGTAGTTGGAGATGCGCTGGGCGATGAGTTCGGGATGTTCGATGTAGTTGGTCTTGGAATCGATCACACCGGGGATGAGAATTTTCCCATCGGGGACGCCGATTTCTTTGAGCACTGCCCATTCGTGCGCGTGGCGGGGGTTGGATGCTTCAACGAGGAGTCCCTGCGGGCGAGCGCGCAACACGGCAGCCGCGATGTTTTTGAGTTCGATGTCGCGGTGGTGGGTGGACAGGTAGTTGCCCCAGCAGATGTGCATACGCATCCGGTCCGGAGGCAGCCCGCCGACGGCGTGGTTGATCACCTCGATGTGCATCTCGATCTTCTGAATGATCTCGTGCAAGGGCAGGTCCTTGTAGGCGAGGTGGGCCGCGCAGCCGATGTCCGGACAGTCGATCTGCAGGACCAGTCCACTGTCCACAATGACCTGGTACTCATACTTCATGGCGTCAGCCAGGGCGTAGAGGTACTCCTCGTCGTCCCGGTAGTAGCGGTTGATCATGTACATGGCGATCGCGCCGGGCGAGGCCGCGGTCATGAAGCCCTCAACCTCGCCATAACCCTGCAAGGCTTTCTTGAAGGCGGCAATGTCGGCGTGCACGGCTTTGGTGTCGCGCAACGTCACCTTGTCCATACAGTAGGGGGCTTTCGCATGCTGCATACCGGGGTCGGCTGCGACATGGCGCATGGTTTCCGGGTAGTCGGTGAACTCGGCCAACCCGAGCGGCTGCGCTTCCCCGCCGAACCCGTCGAAGCGGTCGGTGACATAGGTGACGTAGGAGGGCTTGCTGACCTCCCCGTCGCTGACGACGTCCACCCCGGAGTTCAGTTGCTTGTCCAGCACGTTGGCGCGCGCGACCTCGATCGCGGCGGCGAGCTGGTCCTCATCTACCAGCTTGCCGTCCATCTTGCGGTGCATGAGCTCGGTCAGCTCCTCTGGGCGAGGCAGGCTGCCGGTGTGGGTGGTGAGAATCCGATCGGTGCTTGTGTGCATGACTGATCACCTCAAGGAACAAGAAAATGAACAGGATTCGGAAGATATTCTGCTTGCGGGATGCTGCTATGGCGGTGTGCATATCGTGCACCTTTAGCTTGAATAGACAAGCGAGCCGAAGTGAATTCCCGGTGACGGCTGGAATTAAATTTGTCTACACAACCACAAAATTTGGGCAGCAGTGATCGGGCGGCCCAGCTGGAGTGTTCCCGCTTATGGATCAGCTCTTTCTTACAGGTCACGAAGGATGATTCCACGACAACATGATGCTCGCAGTCGTAACAAGTGGCACGTCGCCCCAACGATCGGCGGACACCGTTGGCGGAACGGAACTCGGTGAATTCACAGGAGGTGTACTGGCAGTCACGATCACTGTTAAAAATCACCGCGCCGGGGAGTTACGGGTCGCGGTGGTGTCGGGTCGTGGACATGTCAGGTGGTGTAGCGGGCGCCGCGGGTGGCGACGTCGAGTTTGCCGGTGTAGGTGTGGCCTGCGTCGGCGCGGGCCTGGAGCGCGCTGTTCGGACTGGAAAGGTGGGTGAGGACGAGCTGACGGGTGTTTGCGCGGTCGGCGATCTGCCCGGCGAGCTCGGCGGTGAGGTGGCCGTGGCCGATGAGTTCGGCGTCCGTGGCCTGCAGGTAGGTGGCTTCGCAGACGAACAGGTCGGTGTTTTCCGCAGTGGCGGTGACGGTGTCGGTGGGGCCGGTGTCGGAGGAGAAGGCGACGGTGGTGGCACCGTCGGTCAAGCGTAGTGCGGCGCTGGGGACGGCGTGCAGTGCAGGGCGGGCGGTCAGCTGCAGGTCGCCGAGCAGGTCGACGCTGGTGGGTGTGTCGAGGTCGAGGGTGTTGACCTGGAAGGCTTGTTGGATGGGACGGCGCATGGCCTCCAGGGTCGGGACGCCGAACTGGTCGTCGAGCCGGGTCAGCAAGCCGGTCATGTCGGCTGGTATCCACAGCGGGACCGGGGTGTCGCGGGGCGTGGGGAAGCGCAGGGCGTAGGCCAGGCCGGTGAGGTCGAGGCAGTGGTCGGCGTGGGAGTGGGTGATGACGACGGCGTCGAGCCGGGTCAGCGGGATGTGCTGCTGGAGGGCATCGATGACGCCAGGGCCGCAGTCAAACAGGATGCTACGGCCGTGGTGCTGCACCAGGTAGCCGGAGGTGCGTCCGGCTTCGCAGGTGAGCACGGTCAGTGTGAAACCCATGGCGACTCCCGGGTGGGATCGGTGAGGGCGGTGTGGATGGTGCTGGCGAGGTCGTCGGCCAGGTGCTCGGTGGCGGCGGTGATGCCGCTCCACCGCAGGGTGAGGTCGGTGGTGAAACGGAGGGGCCGGTCGTGCAGGTCGCGCAGGACGAACCCGCCGGCGCGGGCGAAGACCACCCCGGCGGCGAGGTCCACGAGCCGGTGGGTGTCGCTGCCGGGGTCGGCGAACGCGTCGATCGCGCCGGAGGCGACGAGCGCGATGTCGAGGGTGGAGCAGGACAGCACCCGGATCCGTCGTGCGGACCGCGCGACCGCCCACCACGCGGCACCGTCCGGGGTCGCGGTGTGCGGTCGCAGCAGCGACACCGCCGCCGCATCGAGCGTAGTGGTGCTGCTCGGGCGTATGGGTTCTCCCCGGGGGCCGTAGCTTCCGCCGTCCACCGTGGCTTGCCAGGTGTCGCCGGTGTGCAGCCAGCAGGTCAGCGCCTGGCGGAAGTCGCCGTCGACGGCCAGCGCGGCGGAGAGGGCACACAGGGGGACGCCGGCGGCGGCGTTGGCGCTGCCGTCGACCGGATCGAGCACTACGGTGTAGGCCGAGCCGCGGTCGAGGAATCCCGCCTCCTCGGACAGGACGTTCACCCCGTGCCGGGTGAGCGTGTCCAGGATCCGGTGTTCGACGAGGGTGTCGATGCGCATGGTCGGGGTGCCGTCGGCGCCCATGCCGTCGTCGGTTTCCAGTTGGGCACGGGTGTGGGAGGTGAGCGCGTCGGCCAGCGCCGCACGAGCGCTGGCGGCTGCGTCGGTCAGGGCGGGGTGCACGATGTCGGTCATGCCCGCGTCCAGGGCCCGAATACGGGGGTGCCGGCGACCCAGGTTTGCGCCACCACCGGCCGCCCGGCCCGCTGCGTGACCGCGACAAGGTCTGCGCGGTTCCCGGGGGTGAGAATGCCCCGGTCGGTCAGCCCGGCCGCGCGGGCCGGGCCCCGGGTCGCCAGTGCGACGGCGGTGGACAGGGCGCACAGGCCTGCTGCGGGCAGGGCGTAGATGGCGCCGAGCAGGCTCGGGGGGTGGTAGTCCGACGCCAAGGCGCCCAGGTGCCCGGCGTGCAAAGCCTGGCGGGCGGAGAGGTTGCCGGACAGGTGGCTGGTGCCACGCAGGGCGTTCGGCGCGCCCATCACGGTCAGCAGGCCGCGTTCGGTGGCGGCTGCGGCGGCCTGGGCGGTGACGGGGAATTCGGCGATCCGCACCCCGAGCCGGTGGGCCCGGTCCACCCGGGCCAGGGTATCGTCGTCGTGCGAAGCGAGCGAAATCCCGCGCTGGTGCGCCAGGCGGGCGAGCTCGGTGATAGTGGTGCCGGTGTGAGTCTGGCGGGCGCGCCTGCGGGCGAGCATCGCGTCGAGGTCGGTTTCGCCGGTGGTGGCGTAGTAGGCGCGCCAGTCCTCTTCCCGCTGGAACTGGCCCTGCCCTGGGGTGTGGTCCATATAGGACAGCAGTGACACGCAGCCCAGTGCGGCGAGGTCGGCGGCGAGGTCGAGGCGTTCGCTGGTGGTCTCCACACGCAGGTGGACCCGGTGATCAGCACGTAACTGGTCGCGAACCTTCTCCACGATGCGCGCCGACTGCGCGGCGTGGTCGGGTGTGCGGCCTTTGGCGGCGTCGTCCTGGACCGCCACGCACACGAAGTGTGTGGTGATCCCCCAAGAGACGACTTCGGTGTCCAGCATGACCAGCGTCTCGTCCAGGGCGAAGCTCGTGGAGGGGCGTGGGTGGGCGCGGTGGTGCCAGCTATCCGAGTGCAGATCGATCAATCCGGGCAGCAGATCGCGCTCCCCCAGGTCGACGATCGTGGCGCCCTGCGGCGGTTCGGTCCCCACCGCGGCGATGTGCTCACCGTCCACGGTGACGTATCCGGGCGTCAGTAGGCATTCGCCGGTGAGGACACGGTGCGCCTGTAACGTGATGCTCATACCATAGCCTCCACAACACGTCCGCCGTCCAGGCGGCAGACCTCGTCGATGAAGCCCGGTTCATCGGGCAGTTCGTGGAAGATCGCCAGCAGCGCGGTGCCGCTGTTCTTCCGCTCAGCGAGCACCCGCAGCACGGTGGCGCGGCGGTTGTGATCCAGTGAGGCGGTGATCTCGTCCAACAGGAGCACTGGCCGGGGCCGGGCGAGCGCGATCGCGATGTTGACCAGCTGGCGCTCCCCGCCGGAGAACGTCGACGGCGCCAGAGCGTGCAGTGCTGGATCGAGCCCGAGTTCGGTCAACAACCCGGTGGAGTGCTCGAGGGTGACGTCCTGTTCGGCCACCAGATCCCGCGCCGATACCCGGGGCGGGGCGGACAGGAACTGGGTGACCATGCCCAGCTGGCCGCGGCGGATCCGGATCAGGTCTCGATCCGGCACCCGCGCCAGGTCGATGGTCCCGTCGGGGGTGTCCAGGTGGATGGAGCCGGTGTCGGCGGCGTAGGTGCCATAGATACAGCGCAGCAGCGAGGATTTCCCTGAGCCGCTGGCTCCGGTGAGCACGACACACTGGCCGGGGGCGACGTCGAGGTCGATCCCGCGCAGCACGGGCCGGATGGTGCCACCACGCAGGTGGTCGGTGAAGCTCTTGGTCAGGCCGCGGATCCGCAACACGCGTTACACCTCGAGTTGGGAGGAGACGAGGAGCTGGGTGTAGGGGTGGCGTGGGTCGGACAGCACCCGGTCCGTCACCCCGGCCTCGACGACCCGGCCCTGGCGCATGACCAGCAGCCGATCAGCCAGCATCCGGATCACTGCGAGGTCGTGGCTGACGATGACCATCGCCACCCCGGTCTGCCGTTGCAGCCGCCGGATGAGGTCGAGGATCCGGGCCTGCACGCTGACGTCCAGCCCCGTGGTGGGTTCGTCCAGCAGCAGCACCGCGGGTTCGCTGACCAGGGCACGGGCAATCTGCACCCGCTGCCGCATCCCGCCGGAGAATGTGGCGACGGCGGCGTCCATCCGCCCGGCCGGCAGTTCGACCTCATGGTAGACGCGGTCGACGCGGGCCCTGATCGCCTCGAACCCGCGGTGCCCGGTGGCCAGGAGTCGTTCGGCGATGTTGCCACCCGCGCTGATCCCGAGCCGAAGTTCCTCATGGGCGGCTTGCCGCACGATCCCGATGTCCTGGTTGCGCAGGCAGCGCCGCTGCGCACCGACGATCGCCGCGGTGTCCCGCCCGGACAACCGCACCACTCCGGCGGTTGGCTGCAGGTCCAGGCCACAGCAGCCGAGCACCGTGGATTTCCCAGAACCCGACTCGCCGACGATGCCCAGCACCTCCCCGGGCTGCACGTCGAAGGAGATGTCGGCGCAGCCGAGTGTGCCGCCGTAGCACACGCTCAGCTCTCGGACATCCAGGGCCGGTGTTGTCATCGCGGGCCTTTCTCGTCCTGGCGGCGTCGGCAGCGGGCGGTGTCCGAGCACACCAACGCTCGGCGCCCGTTCACGATCTCCTCGGTCAGATAGCTGTCCTCGGCCCCGCACTTCGCACACGGGGTGTCGAAGGATTCGATCTCGAATTCGCGGTCGGTGAAGGTGATCGGGGTGACGTCGGTGTAGGGCGGGATCGCATAGACCGCCGCTTCCCGTCCGGCGCCGAACAGCGACAGGAACGGCGCCTGGTGCAGGCGTGGCACGTCGAAACGCGGGATCGGGGTGGTGGAGATGATGTAGCCGCCCTCCACCTCACACGGATAGGAATGCGAGAACCGGGACCGGGAGAACCGGGCGTGATCCTCATAGAGCCCGAGCCAGATCACCGCGTAATCACGCTCGGCATGCATCCGCCGCGCCGCGGTCGGCCGCTGTTCGAATTCCCGCAACGGATCAGAGATCGGCACCTGGAACACCAGCACGGTGTGGTCGTCGAGATCGTCCTCGGGAATCCGGTGCCGGGTCTGGACCAACGTCGCCGCCCGCGCGTCCGTCGTGGTCTCCACCCCCGCGGAATCCGCGATCAACGCGCGCATGGTGCGGGCATTGAGGCTCTCGTCATCACCCTGATCGATCACCTTCACGGTGTCACTGGCGACGATGGTGGCCAGGGTGACCTGCAAACCACCCGACCCCCACCCCCGGGCCACCGGCATCTCGCGCGAGGCAAACGGGGTGATGTGCCCCGGGATACATACCGCCTTCAGCAGGGCACGGCGGATTTCCCGTTTGGACGCCGCATCCAGATACGCCCACAGATAGCCAGAAATGTGGGTCGGTTCGGCGCGGTGCAGCAGATCAGACAGTGCGGACATGACCTTCACTCCTCGTCGTTCCGGGTGTGCTCGCCAACCGCACGGACGCGATCGAGGTCAGAGGCGAAGCTGACGTGATGTGCCAGCTTGAGATGCTCGACGAAACCCGTGGCTTCCTGCCCGTCCAGCGCGGTGACCAACCAATCGGCGTCGTCCGAGGGCGGTTTGGCGGTGCCCGGTGAGTTCGCGTGGGCGCGGGTGACCCGGGCATCCAGCATCGCGGCGCTGATCGCCCGCCGCTCAACCCGCCCGGCGGTGGCGCCGTAGCCGAGAGTGAACCGGGAATCGGTGTGCTCACCGGAAGAATCGACCTGCACGTGATACAGCACCAACTCACACGTGGTCACCGCCACCGACCCGACCCGCACCGGGTTCCCGGTCCGCGGATGGGTCACCGATACCGGCAGCCGCCCGGCCTGCAGCTCCACCAGCGTGGGATCGGCCTGTTTCGGTCCCTCCCGCACCGCGGTGTAGGCCAGCGCAGTCAGCGCCCCGGTTTCCGCACGAGACAAGAAATGCTGGAAGGCGCCCCGCCCAGCCCCTGCGGCCGACGCGCGCCGGGTCAGGTCCACGGGTTCGGTCGATTCGGTGGCGGCGATCAAATCTTGTTCCTCTAGCCGTGCGGCGGCTCGCGGCAACACCAGCGGTTCCGGGTCTGGCTCGGCCACCGGTCCGGCATCGCCGCTCGCCCGGCCGCCTGCCGGGGTAACGTCGAGGTTGAGCAGCCGGGGCGCGTAGTCCAGCGACGCCCCGAGGAACTGGCCGCCGTCCGGCTCGGCGAATGCTGGGGTGATCCGGCGCTCCACCTCGATATCACTGCACGCCACAACAGACGTGCCCTCGCGGGGCAGGCAGGACACCCACGACCGCAGCAGCGACACGGCACGGCTGACATCCCCGCGGGCCTGTTCGATCGCCTTTGCGGCGACTGCCGGTTCGACCACACCGGCCTCGGCCATTACCTGATCCACAAGCAGCGGCACCAGCGCACCCACCGTGCCGGCCCGATCGTGGCCATCGAACCCCGCCTGCTGCTGGTCCGTCAACCGGGCCGACGCGTCGATCGCATCCTGGCTTTCCCGCACCGTCGTGTACATCAGTCCGTCCCCAGAAGCGCGATCCGCGTGGTGCGCGGCAAGCCCACCACGCATGGGCCGGGGCCGACCACCACGACGTCGATCCCCCGTGGCCAGGCGGCACACGCCTGCTCCCGCTCGGCGAGCACGCCCGCCGCCAACGGCAGGTCGGTGTCGAGGTCACCGTCCACGCCCGGCCCGGACAACCGCACCCGCGTCACCGGCGCGTCCTCGTCAACCAAAACAACCACGGTGGCGCCCAGCTCCGGCTCCTCCTCGGTGCCGACCGGAAGGTCGAGCAACTCACCCGGCTCCGGAACACCGGTGATGACCACCGGCAGTGCCTCGGGCTCCCAGGTGGCGTCCAGCACGAGCCGAACCGCTTCCACCACATCCCCGGCACCGGGCACCGGCTGTACGGAACCGGGGTGGGACAGCGCCACCAGCGTGGCGCGAAACGCGTCGTGCAGCACGATCTCGGTTTGCGCAGTCATGCCACCTCCATACGGGTCGTGCGAACCTGCCCTATGCGGACGGCCCGTTCCGCCTCTTCCGCCCGCAACGCGGCCTCGGCGAGTCGGTCGGCCCCGGCCTGGCCGGCGGCATCCGCAAGCGCGGCAGCCAACGCGGCTTCGGCATCCCACCCCAGCACGCACCCCCATCCTGGGGTGCCGGCCACGGTGACCACGGCGGTCGTGACCACGACCTCGGTCAAGCACTGCTGGCCGATCGGGGTGTCCAGGACCGTCATCACCGTTCGTGGCTCCGGCGCCACATCCACCGCCACATCACTTCGGGCGGCGATCGGCTCAGCCAACGCCAGCAACGCCGCCCGATCGGTGCGAGCAGCCGCCGCCAGACCCTCCGCGCGGCGCTCCGCGCTCAACCGCGCCCCGTTCGCCGTGTTCATGACGCGTCCGCCTTCCGGACTGGGATCGGCGCCGGCAAGCGTTTCCATTCGCCCACCTCGACAATCACGTCGAACATGTCCGCCCGCAGCCACGCGAACGTCAGTTCCAGCGGCGCACCGGTGCGCTGACAGTCCAACCGGCCCCGCACCAGCACCACCGCCGGGCGCCCGCGCATCCCCAGCCGCCGCGCCACCCACCCGGGAGCACTGATCTGCTCCACCCGCGTCCACACCCGCCCCGGGGCGAACCCGTAGTGCTCGGTGAGCGCCTCATAGACCGAGCCGCCGACACCCACCACATCCCGCAACCCAGGCACCCGCGCGGCCGGGAGCACACTGGTCTGGTATCCCGCGCACTCCCCATCGCACAGCCGCAACCGATCCAGCTGCACCACCCGATCATGCCCGCCGAGATCGAGTTCGGCCCGCTCGTCGTTGCGCGCGCGGCGGGTCGCCGCATCCTCGGTCACTGTCCGCGGTTCGACGCCGGCTGCGGCGACCGTGCGCGTCCACGATGGGATCCAATCCGGACCGATCCGGTACTCCACCTTGCGCGCCACCACCGTGCCCCGGCCCTGATACCGGCGCACCACCCCACGCCGCTCCAAATCCTGCATCGCCGCCCGCGCAGTCAACCGGTTCACCCCGAACCGCGCCGCCAGCTCATGCTCCGACAGCGCTGGCGCCCCGGCCGGTAGTCGGCTCAGCTCCGACTCCACCTGGTCGCTCAGCGACAGCCACAGCGGCTCGGCTCGTTGCGCGCTCACGCACACGCTCCTTCGGTCAACAGCTCAACGGACGCCTCGTTCAATCCCTGACCCCAGGTCTTCGGCGGCGACAGCCGACGCCCGGCAAGCAATACGAACACCGGCTCACTCATGAACACACCAAGCTTGGCCACCCTGAACACAACGCACCGTCGCGGGACCGCGACCGGATGCAGAGCACTCCCTGTGATCATTTCGCCACTTTGTGGCCGGTCTTCGCACCAGCACAGTGTCACCCTCCAGCTTGACTAGACAAGTTAGCTCGCATGAACGGAAGGTGAAACACGCGTGTCAGCTTGTGTAGACAGGTTCAGCTTTTGCGCAGGAACTCCTCACGATGGCAAGTACATGCACAACCGGCGCCCGGGGAAGTGTCTGGGGGTCTGCCCAAGAAACGGCTCTGCCAAGATTCCGGTGGTGACAGGCCGTCGTCGCGGTGACAGGCTGGCAACTGTGTGACGCCGAGCTGTTGAAGACGGTCTTTCCTCAGCTGGCCGCAGTGCTGGTCCAGCGCGTTGTCGATGAGGGGCAGAGGGTGCGGGTCGTTGCCCGGACCCGGGCCGGTGGCCTGTCCGCGCTGCGGGACGCTCACCGCACGGGTGCACGGCTATCACCGACGCCAGCTTGCCGATCTCCCGGTCGGGGGCAGACCCGTCGTGATCGAGGTGACCGTGCGGCGGCTGGTGTGTCCGAGCCTGGACTGTGCACAGCAGACGTTTCAGGAGCAGGTACCCGGGCCGGCCGAACGATACGCCCAGTGAACTCCGAGGCCGGAACCGGCAGACGGACGGGACGTCGACGCATCCACCCACCTTGCCCGATCAAGGACCCGGCGAACGCAACAGACCCACCGCGATCGAGTGACGAGAGATTGTCACGCTCCGTTCTGTGGGAGCCCGGGGTGAAATCCTCCCGGGCCACCCGGCGGGTAAACTGTCTTGTCCGTTCACAAGATCCTGGATAGGTTGTCAGCTATAGCGACTGTCCCATATTGGAGGAGGTGGCTTACGACATCTGAGCCGAAGAGGACCTTGCAGGACGTTTTGTCCGACCACTCACTGGATGTCGGGCTCGACGCGCCACTGGCCACGTAAATGATCGAATTCAGCCTGACGGCGATGGCAATCATCGATCCGGATCTGCGGGTGCGACGGAGCAACCGGGCTTTGCGGGCGATAAGCGGCCTGTCTCGCGAGCGGATGGCGGGCACGCCCATCCCTGAGCTGCTGCCGGATGTGGACCCGCGGGTGTGGCAGCTTGCCCGGTGGGTCTTGGCCACTGGTGAACCGGTTGAAGACACGGAGATCACCGGTAGGACCGTGATGTTCCCGCAGGAGGAACGTATCTGGCGCTTTTCGTACTTTCCGCTCCGGGACTGCGAGGGGTTGCCCGCGGCAGTTGGCGTGATACTGGTCGATGTGACGGATCAGCGCCGTGCCGAGCGGGAAGGTGCGCGGGTGGAGCGGCGACTGCGGCTGCACAGCCGGGCGAGCGCACTCGTCGGGCGATCCCTGGAACTGGACGCCACGCTGGAGGGTATAGCCGATCTGGTGGTACCGGAATTCGCCGACACCTGCAGCGTGTACCTGCTCGACGAGCCTCTTGGCAAAGACGCCCGACCGGAGCTGTTGAAATTGCGCCGGGCCATAATCACACGCGTTTCCGATCCACCCTTGCAAAGCTGCGATATCCCATTCTCGGCTGTCGGAGAAATCCTTTCCTGCAACCGGAATTCTCCGATCTACCAAGCCTTTGCGTCGGGTCGTCCAATTCACTACGCGGCTGACGATGAATCGTTAATCAGCGGATACCAGACCCCTGGCTTCATCGACTACTTCCGGCGACTGAGGCTGCGTTGGGGGATCGCGGTGCCCTTGCTGGTGGGGCGTTTCTTTCACGGGGCCATGGTTGCACATGTCGGCCTTTCCGGGCGTATTTACACCGACGACGACGTCGAGATAGCCGCCGACCTGGGTGAGCGTGTCTCGGCCGCTATCGCCAATGCCCGCGCGTACGCTCGCGAGCGGGAGGTTTCTGTCATGCTGCAGCGCAACCTGCTCGCACCCGATATCCCGGCCGTGACTGGAATGGACATCGCCTGGCGGTACGAGCCGGGGTCCGGTTCCGGCCGGTCGCCTCGTGTCGGGCCGGGTCCGCCGATCGGTGTCGAGGTAGGCGGGGACTGGCTCGACGTCATCCCACTCTCGGCGGGTCGGGTCGCTCTCGTCATCGGAGACGTGGTCGGCCGCGGTGTGACCGCCGCCGCCGTCATGGGTCAGCTCCGCACCGCCACCCGGGCGTTCGCCTCGCTCGACCTGCCCGCCGACAACGTGCTCACCCATCTGGACAACCTCGTCCAGACCATCGGGGCAGGGCCTGACGGTGCCCTGGCGAGCTGCGTCTATGCGATCTTCGAGCCTGCCACCGCGACGATGGTCCTCGCCAACGCCGGCCACCCCCCTCCCGCCCTGCGTGATCCCGATGGCCGTGTCCGCCTCCTGGCCGGCGGGGACGGCGCGCTTCTCGGTATCGGCGGACAGGTTTTCGTCCAGGCCTGCCACCCGTTTCCCGTCGGGGCGACGCTCGCGCTCTACACAGACGGCATCGTCGAGTCACGCGACATCGATGTCTCTCAGGGGATCAGCCGGCTGCAGGAGGCTCTCGCAGGCGCCGGCACCGCGGACGCCACCGCCGACCGGCTGATGCGCCTGGTCGATCATGCCGGTCGGGACGACGACGTGGCGCTCCTGCTTGTTCGGGCCGCCGCGGCCACCAACACCCGCACGCTCACCATCCCGCTCACCCCCGACCTCAGTGCTGTCGGGCAGGCCCGCCACGCCGTCACCACCGCACTGCGCAGCTGGCAGCTGCCCGAAGCCGTCGATACCGCCGAACTCCTAGTGAGCGAGATTGTCACCAATGCGATCCGCTATTCCCGAGTCCCCGGCGAACTCGTGCTCCGCAGCGCCCCGACGGCCCTCTACATCGAGGTCTCCGACAGCGACAGCCGCCTCCCCCGTATCCTCCACCCCGACGAGCAGGAAGAATACGGTCGTGGCCTGATCCTCGTCGATGCACTCGCCACCCGGTGGGACACCCGACCCACCCACTCCGGCAAGACGGTCTGGTGCCAACTCGACACCGGCACCGACGCTCAGACGGCGCGGGTGATCGGTGTGGCGCCCTTCGCGGCGGCGAGCAGCGCCTCGTAGTTCTCCGGACGACCGGATCAGCCACGACAGTGGCTTGACGAACATAAGGGCGTCAGACCCGTCGGTTGCGTTGAGCGGAGGCGGGGCTACGAGGGAACAGAGCACGAGGGAGGGAGTGGGGTACGAGGGAGTATGGCGGGGCCGGGTGGGAGGCGGCCCCGCCGTCGGCTATTTCTTCTGCAGATAATCCCGCGTCGATTCGGCGAGCAGCACGGCTGCGCCGATCACGAACGCGAGAAAGACCAGCGCGGCTCCCCAGTGGCCGCCGGAGGCCAGCACGATCACCGACAGGACGGCCAGTACCGGCAGCACGTGCTGGGCCCATCGTCTGCGCAGCAGCAGGGCGACGACCGCGGCCAGGACGGCGATGCCGACGCCCAGCGCGAGCAGGTCCTGCGACTGCACCGTTGCGGTTGTGCGTACCGTGCCCTCACCCAACTGGTCGCGCAGTTCCTGCGCGGTCTGCTGGTCGGGGTCGTTGCCCAGCGCGTCCATTCCTGCCCACAACGCGAGAAAGCCCACCACCGACCAGCAGACGACGGACACGCCGAGCGCCGCTGGGAAACCACTGGGCCGGCCGGCTGCCGCGCTCTTTCCGGCATCCTCGCCCGCCCTCGTCACGATGCTTTCCGCCGTTGTCTGCCGGGGGTCTCGCCGGCGCTGTCGGGGTGCGGACGGGGCCGTGCGGACGGGGTGCCGCGGTGCCGGGGTGAAGTCGCCATTGCTGCTCCCTTCCTCTGCCGTGCAACGAAAGTAACAGCTGATCGGGGTGCGGAACCGGGTGAAGTATTCCCATCGAGGGATCGAAACACCCCGCACGAGCGATGAGGCGTGCGCCCACTGCCCTAAAAAGTAGGTCGATTGGTCCGTTCCACCCGATTCGGCGGGTCGAGTTGGCGGGGCGTGGCGCGTTGTGAATGCTGCCTGGTCGTTGATTCTCGGGCTTCTCGTGGCAGGGCCCGGTCGGGAGCGACTCCGCCGGAACGCCCGGATCTGGAAAGGGAGGAAGCTCCTGGTATGACGCGGTTTGCCTAGAACCCGCCAGAGCAGGAGCTTCGGTGCTGAAGTGTGCCACGCCCGCGTCGTCGTCCGCTCCCTCGGGGCCCTCCGGTTCCGTGGCCCCGTCCGAGCCGCCGGTGGCCTCGGCGCTGCGGGAGGCGGTGCTCGCCGGGCCGGGCGGAAGGCTCGCCGGTGCGGTGGCCGAGACGGCGCCGCTGTGGGTGCTGGTCACGCCCGAGGAGGCCCTCGCGGCGCTGGCCGCCGCCGGGCATGTCGGTGACCGGCGGGCGGTGCTGGTCGGCGAGGTGACCGTGGCACTGCTGGTGGGCCGCTGCCTGTTCCTCCACGAGGGGGCCGCGTCCGTGATCCGCAGGCTCTGGCCCCAGCTCGCCGCCTTCCACCCGCGCACGGTGCTCGACGGGCCGGTCACCGACGCCGCCTTCTCCTATGCCCGTGGCCAGCTCGCCCCGGCGGTGGTCCGGGCCCTGTTCGAGGCCGACGCCGCCCGTGGCGACCTCCCCGAGGCCCGGGGCGCGCGGCGCTTCGGCCTGCTGCTGACCGCCACCGATAGCACTGTGTTCGACCTGCGTAACCGCGACGGCATGGCCGAGCGGTTCGCGACCCCGACCGGGGGCCGATGCCCGCAGGCACGGGTGGTCACCGTCGTCGCGGCCGGGACCCGCTGCGTGCTCGCCGCCGAGGTCGACTCCAGCAGCGTCTCCGAGCAGGAGCTGTTCGACCGGCTCCTGGCGGCGCTCAAGCCCGGCACGCTCAACCTCGCCGACCGGGGCTTCTTCTCGATGGAGCGCTGGCAGAAGGCCTCCGCGACCGGCGCCGCGCTGCTCTGGCGAGTCAGGAACGGCCATCACAGCCTGCCCGCCCGGGTGCTACGCACGCTGCTGGACGGCTCCCAGCTCGTCCTGCTGCGCGAGTCCGCCAGCATGCTCTCCCGCCGCCGCGCCCGGCTCGGCGACAAGAAGGCACCCCGGCTGCCCGACACCATCGCCCGCCTCGTCGAGTTCACCGTCACCGTCACCGACCAGGCCGGGACGTCCACGAGCAGCCGCTACCGGGTACTGACCACGCTGCTCGACCACGTCGCCCACCCCGCGGAGCAAATCGCGGCCTGCTCCGCGGAGCGCTGGCAGGCCGAGCTGACCTACAAGGCGATCAAGTCGACGCTGCGCGGGGCAGCCCCCGAGCTACACGGCGAGTCGGCGCCACTCGCGGAACAGGAGCTGTGGGGCCTGTTGTTCGTGCACAACACCCTGGTCGACCAGGCCGTCGCTGCCGCCGTCGAGCTCGGCGTCGACCCCGACACGATCTCCTACACCGCCGTCCTGCGCGCCGCACGCGACCACCTGACCGGCCACGCGCCATGCACGGCCTGCGGCCACCTACCCGCCCAGGCCGACCTGACCGCCGCGATCTGCGCCGCACCACGCAATCGCACCGACCGACACCGAACCAGCCCCAGGACCCCGACCCAACGACGGACCCAACGCAGCCACTACGTCACCTACACGATCGAGATCACCCCATCGGACCTACCCAAAACGGACGAAGCGGCCTAGTTTTTAGGGCAGTGGCTGCACGCCCTGTCGCGACAGCTTGACAGCAGCACGCCACACAGCCCGGACAGCAGCAACAGCGCCAGGGTGGACGGAGGCGTGGTGGATGTGGCCGTACGGCCAGCCGGCATCGACCGGCCGACCTCGCAGCCGCTTTCCATGGCCGCGACGCCGTCATCAACTGTGCGGGTCCGTTCCTGGAACTGGGCGAACCGGTGGTGCGGGCTGCAATCGCCGCGGGATGCCACTACGTCGACACGAGCGCCGAGCAGATGTTCGTCAAAGGCGTCTTCCGACGACCTCACCGCCGACGCCGAGCGCGACGGGGTGACAGTCGTGCCCGCGACCGGCCACGACATCGTTCCCGCCGACCTGCTTGCGCACGCCACCGCTGAGCTTGTCACGCCGGTCTCCGACCTTGTCATCGCCTACGACATGCAGGACTTCGACATGACTCGCGGCACGTTGCGGTCGGCGTTCGCCATGATGACCGGCGACCAGCTGAGCTATGTCGACGGCAAATGGCGCCCAGGAGAACCACCCACCAACCACACCTCGGTGGCATTTCCTCGAAACGCCGGGCCGACTCCGGTCATGAACTGGCCTGGGTGCGAGATTGTCACCGTTCCCCACCATGTGCGAACTGGTCAGCTCTCGGTCGTCATCAACGCAAGCGCCGCCACACCGGAGTTCTTCCAGCTTCTCCAGATGTCCGTGGACGCGGTGGCCGAGATTGTCAACGGTCTTCCAGAAGGGCCTACCGAGGAGCGGCGGCCCGCGGCCGCGTTCACGATCGTTGCGGACGCTGTCGGTTCCGACGGACGCCGTGCCCGCGGCGTCCTGCAGGGTCGTGACATCTACGGATGCACCGCGGTGATCGCGGTCGAGGCCGTCCGACGGCTGCTCTCGCAGCCCGTCCAGCCTGGTGTGCTTGCGCCGTCCGAAGCTTAGGGGGTCGCGGACTTCCTGGACTTCCTCGTCCCGTACGGCTTCTCCTGGAGTGTCGAGACACTCCAGGAGAAGCCGTCACTCGCGTAGAAAGAGCTGTAGAAAAAGCTGCGGCTGCCACTCCTACCAGGCGTGGCGATCGTCCGTCACGATGATCGTCTCGCGACGTGGGCGTCCCGGGGCTGGAGCGTCCCGGGGCGGCCACCGTCAGGTGGCGGGAGTAGTCGCGGCACTGATTCTGAGCTTCGTCGGGACGCCGCTGGTCGGTGCCGTCGAGGAATCGGCGACGGATCACGCCCCGCTCAGGTCTGGTCGAGCAGGGTCCGCAGGGCGGCCGTGACCTCCTTAGGTCGGTCGTCGGGGAGCAGGTGACCGCCGTCGAGGACGACGCTGCGAAGCTTTGGTGCCCACGTCCTCCAGGCTCCTTCGAAGTCAAAGGGAGGCACAGTCCCGGCCGCATGGTTCCACACAGCGGTGACTGGCATCGTGAGCCGCCTGCCCCGGGCAAGGTCTTCTTCGTCGTGACGGCCATCCACACATGCTCCTGCCCGGTAGTCTGCGCAGATCGCGCGGATGCTCTCTGGTCTGCGCGCCGCGGCGAGATAGGCCGCCCGCACGTCGGCGGGTATCGCAGCCGGATCACTGACCCAGACGTCCAGGAAATAGCCGAAGTACTCGTCGGGATCCGCACCGATCATTCGCTCTGGCAGCGGGGCTGGGTGAGCCATGAAGTACAGGTGAAAGAGTGCAACGCTGAGCTGAGCGGTCATCGCCTTCCACAGGTCGGTCATGGGAATCACCCCGAGGACCGCGAGGTGGCTGATCCGGTCGGGATGATCCAAGCCGGCTCTGAAGGCGACACCCGCCCCACGGTCGTGACCGGCGACGGCGAAACGGTCGTGGCCGAGCTGACCGGCGAGCGCGACGATGTCGACGGCCATCGTGCGCTTGCTGTAGACGGTGTGGCCGGCATCGTCGGCCGGCTTGTCACTCTCGCCGTAGCCCCGCAGGTCCGGACAGATAACCTGATAGTCGGCGGCGAGATCCGTCGCGACATGCCGCCATGCCAAGTGTGTCTGCGGGAATCCGTGCAGTAGGATAATGGGACTTCCGTGGCCTCCTACCGCGACATTGAGCGTCACGTCACCGACGGGCACCCGCTGGTAATCGAACCCGGGGATCAGCACGGTCATGGTAAAGGCTCTCCTGAGGATCGGCGTGAAGCGGACCATGCCCACCCTGGCCCCGGCGGCCATGGACGAACAACCGGGAAGAACGAAACAATCGGACGCGTCCGGTTAACGATCAGGGAGGTTGGCGGTGGAACGACATGAGGTCGAAGCGTTCCTGATCCTGGCCGAGGAGCTGCACTTCGGGCGTGCCGCCGAGCGTCTACGCCTGTCGAAGGCGCGGGTCAGCCAGACGATCCAGCGGCTGGAACGCCGCATCGGGACTCCGCTGTTCGAACGCACCAGCCGCACGGTGGCGCTGACCCCGATCGGCTGCCAGTTCCGTGACGATCTGGAACCGGCCCACGCGCTGACAAACGCGGCCCTCAAAAAGGCTATTGCCGCCGCTTACGAGGTCAACCGAGTTCTTCGCGTGGGTTTCCTCGGACCCACCGCCGGCGATTTTCTCCTCGCCGCCATGCAGGTGTTCCACGACCACCATCCGGACTGTGAGATCTCGCTCCACGAGATTCATCTCGACGACCAGTACGGACCGATACGCCGGGGGGAGGTCGACCTTGCGCTGACCAAGTTCCCCGTACTCGAACCCGACCTGGCCACGGGCCGGATCCTCCTCCGCGAACCCAAACTGCTGGCGCTATCCGGCCGGCACCGCCTCGCCGGTCGCGAGGCGGTCTGTCTGGAGGACGTCGCCGACGACACGTTCGCAGATGTTGTCGCTTCTGTGCCGGACTACTGGCGGGACGCCCACCTGCCCCGACAGACTCCGCTCGGGAAGGCTCTCGCGCGCGGGCCGGCAGTTGCCACTCTGAACGAGATCCTGCTGGTCGTCGCCGCCGGCCAGGCCATCAGCACGGTGGATATTCAGGTGGCCCGGCGACATGCTCGACGTGACATCTTCTACGCCCGGTTGCTGGACACGCCGCCCTTCGAGATGGGGTTTGTCTGGCGGACGACCACGGAGACCGCTCTCGTCCGTAGCTTCATCCGCGTCGCGCACGATCTTCCCCGTCATCACTGATCCCTCCCCCGTCATCACCGACCGTCCCCGCTGCGGTAACCACAGCCCGCGGCAGTCCGCAGTGGAGTGGGGACAGCACGCGCCAGCGGCGTGTACGCGCCGTGCCAGCGTGGCCCGGCAGCCTGTGCTGCATGACCTTCGCCCGACCTGACGACCAGTGTCCCGTCACCGAGCGAGCGACGCAGCCGTGACACGAGGGTCTGTAGGGCGTTGGCCTCCTCGGCCGGCTGCTGGTCCGCGTCCGCCCACACGGCGACTACGAGTGAGGCGCCGCCAACCGGCCGGCCGGCGTCCAGTGCCAGCCGGACCAGCAGGGCGCGCCGCCGGGAGCCCGGAATGTCGATCTCGCGATCGTCGTCATCGCGCACCTCGAGCGCACCGAGCACTCCAGGGCTTCGGCGTAGTCGGGTGGCGTCCGATTTGTGCTCAAGCGAGGCCGACTTCGACAAGATCAAGACGGTTCGCACGAACGCCATGCCATGGGAGGGGTGGCGGCGTCCCGCCACGGTGCGAAACCGCCGCCCACCCTCCGTCCCAGCCTTTGCCTCATCTATCGAAATTCGATAGATTTCCATCGCAACTCGATGGAAGGATGGGCCGTGGGAAAGCTGACAGTGCATGCGCTGCGCGCCGTGCTCGTGGTGGTGCTCGCCGGCACCGTGCTCGTACAGGCATTGATGGTGTGGGCGTTGGCCACCGACCCGGAGGACGAGTCGCTCCCGCTGACCCCGCTGCGCGTGATCACGATCCTGGGCATGGCGTCGGTCCAGGTCGCCCTAGTCTGCGTATGGCGGCTGGTGACGATGGTGCGACGCGGAACCGTGTTCTCCCACGCCGCCTTCCGGTACGTGGACGGCGTGATCGGCGCGATCGTGGCGGCTGCCCTCGTATGGTTCGCGGTCACGGTCCTCAATGCGCCGGGCCAACGGGACGACCCGGGCGTCACCGTCATCATGGGCGGGGTTGGCGTGGCCATCCTGGGGGTCGCGCTCATCGTGCTCGTGCTGCGGATGCTGCTCGCCCAGGCTGTCGCGCGCGACGTCGAAGCGTCGCAGATGCAGGCCGAGCTGGACGAGGTGATCTGATGCCGATCGCCGTCGACATCGACGTGATGCTGGCCAGGCGGAAGATGTCCGTGGGCGAGCTCGCGGACCGCGTAGGGATCACTCCCGCCAACCTGGCGGTACTCAAGAACGGCCGCGCCAAGGCGGTGCGCTTCGCGACGCTCGCCGCGCTCTGCGAGGTGCTCAAGTGTCAGCCGGGCGACCTGCTGCGCTGGGAGGCCGAGGACGCCGCGGGCGGATGACGTGCCCCAGGGCGGGCGTGAAAACGCCTGGCACCACCGGCCCGTGACACGGCACGTGGACCGCATGGACGTGGATCGCCGATCACCCGCAGCACCGTCCCGACCCCGTTGGGTAGATTCCGGTTGACCTGCACCGCACCGTCCTGGTCGACGATCGCGACCTGCGAACGTGACCTCCCCACAGCAAACCCCCGTCCTTCCAGCGCGGAAGAGCGGGGGTTCGTCGTTGGGCGGGCAGCCAGGGCTTCACCGTAGTCGCTTGACGCCCGATTCGTGACGGTCTGTCAGTTCAACGGGGTTCTGGGAACGTGACAGGCACGGGCTTCCAAGATCATGGATTTCTCGACGTCCCGTGATCCGAGAGGAAGACCGTGCCTGCCGACGCATCATCGCCGATCCCGCCTGGCTTTGACCAACTCCGCGAGCATCCCGGGGCCGTGCCCAAAGAGATCCCGGGCCTGCTGGAGCGACTGGCCGAGGTGCCCGACCCTCGCGATCCGCGCGGCGTACGGCACGCTCTGGTCGTCGTGCTCGCGCTGACCGCGTGCGCGGTTCTGGCCGGAGCGACCTCTCTGCTGGCGGTGGGTGAGTGGATCACCGACGCCCCGCCGTCCGTCCTGGAGCGCCTTGGCGTACGGCCCGATCCGCTGTCCCCGAAGCGGTGCCTGCCGGCGGAGGCGACGGTGCGGCGGCTGCTGGGCCGCATCGACGGCGACGCGTTGGACCGGGCGGTGGGCCGCTGGCTGGCCGACCGGCGCGCTGGGGCCGAGGGTCGGTTGCACGCAGTGGCGGTCGACGGCAAGACCCTGCGCGGAGCGGCCAGGGCCACGGGCCGCAAGAATCATCTGCTCGCCGCCTGCGACCACCTCTCCGGCCTGGTCCTGGCCCAACTCGACGTAGGCGAGAAGACCAACGAGATCACCTGCTTCCAGCCTCTGCTGGAGACCCTCGCCGCCCTGGCGGGCGTGGTCGTGACCAGCGACGCCATGCACACCCAGCGCGAGCACGCCAGGTACCTGCTCGGCCGAGGCGCGCACTACATCGTGACCGTGAAAGGGAACCAAAAGAAGCTCCACAAGCAGCTCAAGTCCCTTCCCTGGAAGCAGATCCCGCTGCAGGGCCGCACCCGCGACACCGGCCACGGCCGCGGCGAGATCCGCCGCATCAAGGTGTGCACGGTGAACAGCCTGCTCTTTCCCGGCGCCCGCCAGGCCGTCCAGCTCAAGCGCCGCCGAGTGGACCGCAAGACCGGCAAGGTCAGCATCAAGACCGTCTACGCAGTCACCAGCCTCACTGCGGAACAGGCCACACCCGCCGAGCTCGCCCGGCTGATCCGCAGCCACTGGAAGATCGAAGCCCTGCACCACGTCCGAGACGTGACGTTCGCCGAGGACGCCTCCCAGCTGCGAACCGGCTCCGCACCCCGCGCCATGGCGACCTGGCGCAACCTCGCCATCGGCGCCCTTCGCCTCGCCGGGAAGAGCAGCATCGCCGCCGGCCTCCGGCACAACGCCCGCGACGCCAGCCGACCGCTCGCCCTCCTCGGACTCACATGATCATGAAACGGACGTCACGCCACTACGCCGAAGCCCTGCCCGGGGCGGTCGGCGCGTTCGCGGGCGCCACGTTCTGTCCAGCCTGTCCACCGAGACAGCCGCTCCGCTCATGTCGATCATCCTGCTCACGCTCGGTCTCTACGTCCTGATCCGGTTCACCGTCGTCGGCCTGCCCAAGGGCAACCTCGGCAAGCCCCTGCACAAGCGTTTCCTCGCTCCGCTCGGCATCGTCGCCGGCTTCGTCGACTCGACCGGCGGGGGTGGATGGGGCCCGGTCGGCACCCCCGCCATCCTCGCCAGCGGGCGCCTGGAACCCCGCAAGACGATCGGCTCCATCGACACCAGCGAGTTCCTCATCGCGATCGCCGCCAGCATCGGCTTCATCGTCGGCATCGGCTCCAAGAACATCGACTTCGTCTGGGTCGCTGCCCTGCTGATCGGCGGCGTCATCGCCGCGCCGATCGCGGCCTGGCTCGTCCGGCACATTCCGCCGCGCGTGCTCGGCTCCGGCGTCGGCGACATCATTCTCACCAACGCCCGCACCCTGCTGCGCAGCGACTGGATCGGCGCTTCCGAGCGCGTCCTCTATATCTGCTACACCGTCATCTACGCCGTCTGGACCGCCGCCCTCGCCTACTCGGTCCTCCAGTACCGGCCCAACCGTGACGAGGAACGCCGCATCATCGCCGAGGCCGAGGCCGCCACCGCCAACTCGGCCTTGGAGGGGGAGACCGCCACCACGAGACTCTGACCCAGGGTCGAAGGCGGTTCCACCGCTCACGCTCATGTCCCCCACGCCCCGCGCCTGCATCCCAGCAAGAACGCTCCAGCAATGACACCGAGAGGAGAGCATGATCGCATGAATGCCGACACGTCAGAAGGAACCGCCGACACGTCGGAGGGAGATGTGCGCTGGGGGGTCACCCTGCCACTTCCCGGCCTGCCGCTGCGCGCGCACCGGCCGCTGTTCGAAGGCCTCGTCGACGCCGGCTACACCGACGTCTGGACCGCCGAAGGCGGCGGAACGGACGCGTTCACCCCGCTCGCCGTCGGCGCCGCCTGGGCACCGTCACTCCGGTTGGCGTCGGCGATCGTGCCGGTGTTCACCCGCGGCCCCGCCGTATTGGCGCAGACCGCCGCCACACTCGCCGATCTCACCTCCGGCGGGCTCGTGCTGGGTACCGGGTCATCCGTGCCCGCGCACGTCAGCGACATCAACGGGATCCCTTTCGCCCAGCCGTTCCAACGCACTCATGACACCTTGCGCTTCCTCACCCGCGCACTGCGCGGCGAGGTCGTCGCGGGCGATTTCGACACGTTCTCGATCCGCGGCTTCGCGCTCGCCGAGCCGCCGGCGGTGACGCCCAAGGTGATACTCGGGGCCCTGCGGCCGAGGATGCTGCGGCTGGGCTTCGCCGAGGGGGACGGTGCCGTCACAAACCTGCTGTTCGCCCACGACGTCCCGCGGGTCGTCGAGGCCGCCGGGCCGAGGCGACCCGGCCAGGAACTGGTGGTCAAGGTGTTCGTGGCGCCCACCACGAACAGTGCCGCGGCGCGCGCGGCGACGCGGCCGTTCCTCGGATGGATCCTCAACCAGGAGCCGTACCACGCTTTTCATCAGTGGCTCGGAAACGGCGACCTCCTCGCGGACAGCCACGCCCGCTGGCTGGCCGGCGACCGGGCCGGTGCGGCCGCCGCGCTGCCGGACGCGGTCGTCGACGGCCTTTTCGTCCATGGCAGCCCCGAGGAGTGCCGCGAGCAGGTGGCGCGCTACATCCAGCCCGGGGTCACCGCCATTCAGCTCTATGTCCGGCTGCCGCCCTCCGCCGTGCGTGATGCGGCGGCCGTGCTCGATATTCTGCGAAACCTTCGTCCCGGCGACACGCGGGACGGCGGTCATTCGAGCTGACCGGCCCGAACATCTGCAGGGGGCGGTCTCAAGCGGTCAGTGCGTCAGCTCTGGTAGAAGGGCTGTCTACTGATCGGAGGACTGGGTGCGGGGCCAGGAGCTGACGTTCACGGATCGGGAAGAGATCTCCAGGGGGTTGGCGGCGGATCTGTCACATCGAAAGATCGGTGAACAACGGATACACGAGTAACGGGTAACGAGTAACGGGTAACGGGTAACGGACGGGCTTCTCGCCCGTCGGCGGGAGCCGGCCCGGTCCCATTCCTGACTGCGGCACCGGCGGCGGGCCGACCTTTTCTCGGAGGAGGGATACCGCCCGCCGGCACCGCCGCACGGGCCACATAGATCATCAGGGGGCAACTGGCGGACGCCTCGCCACCTACCCGGACCCCGCTGCGCAACGACCAGCCGAGGCGAGTAAGTACGAGGATGCGACCACACCCGAGACCGCCGGGACGGCTGAGATCCCGGCCTCCCAGCGCGGCCTGATCGATGCTCTTAGGCGCTGCCGGCTGCAGCGGGTTCGAGAACGGCCTCGACATCGACGCTGACGTCGACCATGTCACTGACCACGACACCGCCACGGTCGACAACGTCGTTCCAACTCACGGCGAAGTCGTGCCGGTTGATCCGGGTCGTGGCGACGAAGCCCGCGCGTCGCCGCGGCCCGAGGTCCCGACCGTTCTCCCACCAAGGCGTGTCCCACTGGCCGAGGTAGGTCACGTTCACCGTCACCGGACGCGTGACACCGCGGACCGTGAGATCCCCGGTGAGCTCGAACTCGGTCGCGCTCAGCTGAGCTACTCGGGTTCCCGCGAACGTCCACGTCGGGTGGTGCTCGACGTCGAAGAAGTCCGCGCTGCGCAAGTGAGCGTCTCGGGTGGGCTCGCCGGTGTACACCCCGGTCGCGTCCAACGTCGCCTCAACACGGGCTTTCTCAGGCTCGTCCGGGTCGAACTCGACGAACCCGTGAATGTTCTTGATCTGCCCCCGTACGTAGGTGAGCATCATGTGCCTGGCCTTGAACTCCGCGCCCGTGTGCCCGGGTTCGAAAAACCACCTCGTCATGACCACCGTCTCCCTCCTTCGCCGGAGCCGTCGGCAACGCGGCCATCCCCCATCGCCACGTTTCTGACGGTCAGGTCGACCGCCAGACCCCCTCGTCCTACCCACAGCCAGAGAAAAACCTCCGTCGACACCCGCACGGTCACGCGGTGTCCAGCCGGACGTCGCGTCCGGCCGCGACCGTCATGGCCACGGCCGTAGTACTGGTCCTCGCCCATCTTGACCGGCTGGACATCGACGACGCGGTCCGAGCCACCGCGGGCACCTACCCGTTCCCCCATCTGCGGTCACCGGATGCCATCCACCTGGCCACCGCGGACCAGCTCGTCGCGTCAGGGAAGACAATCAGCGCCTTTGTGACCTACGACAAACGCCTGGCCATCACCGCCGGAGAAGTCGGCTTGGTCGCGGCAGCGCCTGGTCAATCTGTCCCGAAGTGAGAACCCCGCATTGAACCGCCCCGTATCGGTGCCAGACATTCGCCTGTCGGCCTGACCAGGGCTTCTGCGCTACTCATCAGCGCAACGGGAGCGGGCAAGGACGACGACGGCGATCTCCTCGGTCTGCCGCCGGGGGGCCAGGGACAGGCCGGCGACGACCGTGGCAAACTGCCGACCGTGCAAACTCACCGGTTGCGCGAACAGGCGCGCACCGGGCCGGCTCCTCACGGCATCGTCGATCAAGATCGCATCGGCTGAGCTTCGCACGACCTGCGCGGAGGTGTTACATCGTCTTCACATGCGTGGTGTCCTAACGCGCAACTCGTCACGCAAGTCGGCGACCCGCGGCGCGCGACGCTGGTCCGACTGGCGGACGAACCGCACCGTCGACCGAACGGGTCCTGCCAGCGCCGGGCCCGGCTGCTCCTCCGACCCTTGGAGCCGACACGGCTCCAGCATGTGACCGTGCGGCTACCGCCGTGCCCAACCCACCCCAAGGAACACAATCACGTGAGCGCGATCAGCGTCGGGCAGGCCGTCGTCCTCGGCATCGTCGAGGGCGTGACGGAGTTTCTCCCGATCTCCTCCACCGGCCACTTGAAGATCACCGAAGGCTTGATGGGGATCTCGGTCGACGACAGTGCCGTCGTCGGCTTTACCGCGGTCATCCAGGTCGGCGCGATCGCAGCCGTCCTGGTGTACTTTTTCGCCGACATCCGCCGTTTCGTCGGAGCCTGGGTGCACGGGCTGACCAACCCCGCGGCCAGACAGAATCACGACTACAAGTTCGCCTGGTGGGTGGTCTACGCGACCATTCCTGTCGTCGTCGTGGGTCTCGCGGCCAAGCCCCTGATCGACGGCCCGCTAGCCTCGCTGTGGGTGGTCGCCGGTTCGCTGCTGGCTGGCAGCGCGGTGATGTGGTTCGCCGACCGGTTCGGGCGGCACAAGCGCGGCGAGGACGACATCGACCTCCCCGACGCCATGGCCGTCGGCTCGTCGCAGATCCTCGCCCTGCTGTTCCCCGGGTTCTCCCGGTCCGGCGCCACCATGTCCACCGCGCTGATCCGGGACCTGGACCGGGTAGCGGCCACCCGGCTGTCGTTCTTCCTGTCCATTCCTGCACTGACCGGCGCGGGTCTGTACGAGCTGAAGGACGCTGTCGGCGGCGGGGTAGCCGTCATGCCGCTGGCGGTCGGCACGCTGGTGTCGTTCGCCGTGGCGTACGCCTCGATCGCCTGGCTCCTGAAGTACGTCGCCAAGCACTCCTTCGACGCGTTCGTCGCCTACCGCGTCGCCGTAGGCCTCGCGCTGTTCGGGCTCCTGGCCACCGGAGCACTCACTGGCTGACGCCCCCGCCCACGCCCTCCGGCAACGCGAAAGGAGACAACCGTGAGCGCCCATCGTCGTCTTGCCGCCGCTGTGGCGGGACTCCTGCTGGCGGTGCTCGTGGCTGCCGTCGCCGCCCGCCACGGCACCCCGTTCGCCGTCGACACCATCCTCCACCAGTGGGCGCTGTCCCACCGCAGCACCCCGGCGACCGACGTCGCGACCGCGGTCACCGACAGCGGGAACGGCGGTTGGGCGTACGTCCTGGCAGCGACGGCTGGCGCGGTCGCGATAGGCCGACGGCGATGGTGGTTGCACGGTGCGGCCGTCGGAGCCGCGGCCCTGGCAGTGGGACAACTGGTCCGAACCTCACTAGCCCACGCCGTCGACCGCGCCCGGCCACCCGCGGCGGACTGGGCCTGGCACGCGTCCGGCCCCGCCCTGCCGTCTGGTCACACCACCACCTCCGCCCTGGTCGCCGCCGGGCTTGCCGCGGCTCTCGCCCACCGCGCTCGGCGGCCCTCGACCCGGGTCGCGGCCGTCGCGGTCCCTGTGGCGTGGGCGCTCGCCGTCGGCACCAGCCGCATCTACCTGGGAATGCACTGGCCCACCGACGTCGCCGCCGGGTGGCTCCTGGCCGTGGCCCTGTCCTGCACCGTCCTGCCGCTGTTGGGCGCGCTTCTCGCACAAGTCGTGCCCGACCACCCGCCTCGTCATGAACCTCCTCATGAACGCCGCGCCAGGCCGGCTGCGACGTGGATCGGAGCACGGGCCTTCGGAGCCGGCAGCCGCCACGTCGCTCTCGTGTGCCGGCGGATCCTACGATTTGATAGTGCGAATGCTGGTCGTGGAGGATGAGGAACGCACCGCGGTTCTGATCTGCCGTGGCCTGGCCGTGGTCGTCGACGCCGACACCGGCATGCTCCGACAAGCCGTCGACAACCTCCTGGCCAACGCCGTCCGCCACGCCCCGCCAGGCACCGCAGTCGAAGTCCGAGCCCACCGAGCCGACGCCGGGACGACCGCCGCCGTCCAGGTCCGCGACCACAGCCCCGGATTTCCCCCGGAATTCCTCCCCCACGCCTTCGAACGCTTCAGCCGGTCCGACGCCGCTCGCACCCGCGACCACGGTGGAACCGGCCTCGGACTCGCCATAGCCGCCGCGACGACCCACGCGCACCGTGGGACCGTCAGCGCCGCCAACCATCCCGACGGCGGAGCCGTCGCCACCCTCGTCCTCCCCACGAGCGACGGATTCGCCGCGACGGGATAGCCCGGTAGCCCCCTCACGCTGCGGGTCTGTCCGTCTGGAATCAGGATCGGTGGCGTACCGGGGTGTGTGTCAAGGCTCCGCCGGCCCGGGAACGGGGAGCCTTGACGGTGTGGTTGATCGTGGTGGGTTAGGCCGTGTCATCCCTGGCGGGGATGCCGGTCAAGAGCGCACGGACCTCGGCTTCCTGGTAGCGGCGGTGGCCGCCAAGGGTGCGGATCGAGGTCAGTTTTCCGGCCTTGGCCCAGCGGGTCACGGTCTTGGGGTCCACCCGAAACATGGTGGCTACCTCAGCGGGTGTCAGTAGAGGAGCGGTTTGTGGTGCTCGGGTCGTGGCCATGCAGCCTCCAGTCACAGAGTGTGTCTATCCAATATACAGATGGTTTTCCTTCGGGGGCAATTCGGGCGCGACCCGGCAGGGTCATGTCGCGACGAGTCGGTCACGTCCACCAGGGGAGCGCTACGGTCTGTGGTGAGTGACCTGCCGGGGCATCGCTGATGCGACAGCCAATCCGGCGCAGCGATCATGTCATGTAACGACTGATGTGCACCTACCTGTCCGGGATGCCGCCGGCCGGCCTGCTCGCCCACGCCACGCCACGCCACGCTGGGCTGGTCGTGGGCGGACCCGACCGCCGCCCTGATGATCGCCCTGGTGATCGCTATGGTGGCGGTCAGAGAGGGTTGCGATGCCTGGCAGGGCAGGGGGTGCTGCCCGACTCCTGCCGCCGCGGCGCTGCCGGCCACCGAGGCGGATGCGTGCGGCTGCGGTCCGGGTTGCGGCTCTGCTGTCGGGACGGGAGCGCCGTCGGCTACCTCCTGACCGGACAGGCCTGCCGCTAGAGACTTAACGAAAACGATTACGATTCCGGTATCGTGTTCGACCGTAGCAGTGCCGCCACGTCATCGGAGCACATCGTGAAGATCGCATTCGTCGGCAAGGGTGGCAGTGGGAAGACCACGCTGTCCGCACTGTTCTGCCGTCACCTGGCTGCCCTCGGCCGCCCCGTCCTGGCCATCGACGCCGACATCAACCAGCACCTCGGTGTCGCGCTCGGCCTCGACGACGACACCGTGCCGCCGCCGATGGGCGAGCACATCGACGCAATCAAGGACTACCTGCGTGGGGACAACCCGCGCATCCCGTCCACATCGGTGATGGTGAAGACGACCCCTCCCGGGTCCGGGTCGCGGCTGCTGTCGGTGACCGGCCACAATCCGCTGTGGGCACGGTTCGGTGTCGACGTCGCCGGTGTGACGCTGCTGGCCACCGGCGCGTTCACCGAGGACGACCTCGGCGTGGCATGCTTCCACTCCAAGCTCGGGTCGGTCGAGCTGCTGCTCAACCACCTGCTCGACACCGCGGGCGAATACGTGGTGGTGGACATGACCGCCGGCGCCGACGCGTTCGCGTCCGGGTTGTTCACCCGCTTCGACCACACCTTCCTGGTCTGCGAGCCGACCCGGAAAGGGGTCGCGGTGCATCGGCAGTACCGCGAGTACGCCGCCGACTTCGACGTCACCCTGTCCGTGCTCGGGAACAAGGTCACCGATGTCGAGGACGTCGCGTTCCTACGCCGGGAGATCGGCGAGGACCTGCTGGTCTGCTTCACCCAGTCGGCACCGGTCCGGGCGATGGAACAGGGCCGGCCGTTCGACATCGACGATCTCGAACCGGAGAACCGGGCGGCGCTGGCCGAGATTCAGCACGCGGTCGACGCCACCGTCCACGATCGGGACCGTTTCGTCGCGCAGATGCACGACATCCACCTACGCAACGCCGTGGCGTGGGCCAACGACGCCACCGGCATGGACCTGACCACCCAGATCGACCCCGACTTCCGGCCCACACCCGGACTGCTCCCGGCCGCCCGCACAGCACGGGAAAACGCTGTCGCCGGGACGGTCTGACCAACGCGTGACGTGGACCGCCGGTCGCCGACCGGCGTGGCGTGGCGTGAGGCCGGTACGGAGGCCGTGGCAGCCCGGTACTCGGCGGTGCGCGACCGTCAGTGATCATCCCAGTGGCCGTCGTGCGCGGCGTGCCGGTGCCCGTCGTGGAGGTAGTCGACATGGTCGCCGTGCGGCACGGCCACGTGCCCGCAGCCGTCGCCATGGGCGTGAGTGTGCCCGCCGCACTCGGTGTGCCCCGCGGTCTCACACTCGTCGTAATGGTCCCCGTGTGAGCGGTGCAGGTGGGCGTCGTGGACATAGTCGACGTGGTCGCCGTGCGGCACGGCGACGTGCCCACACCCGGCCTCATGGCTGTGCTCGGTGACACTGTGGTGCGGGGAGTGTGCGGTTGCGGTGGTCACGACTTCTCCTCCTGGACGTAGTGGATGGCCTCACGGACGATCTGACCGGCGTGGTCGTCGACGAGCCGATAGACTAAAGAAAATCGTTTTCATATCAACTGTGGAATACGCCGTGCCAGAAGTTCGCTCGACGCCGCCCGCCGGCCTGCGACGCCGATGGGTGACTCCCTTCCCAGATACGGAGAGAAGAACACATGCCCGAGCCTCGACACTCGCCATGAACGCGGCGACAACCACGGTGGCCGTTGGTTCGACCCGGACCTGCCCGACTCGATGGACCTGCGACGCCGGTTCCTCCCCCGAACCCGACGCCAGCCGCGTCCTCGCCCATATCGGCCACCGCATGCCTGGCACGTGCCTGGCGGAAGAAGAATCGGGCGACAGCCACCGGCGCGAGTTGTTGCACGCCTCAGGAGGTTACGGAAATCTCCGATGATCATCGGAGTCGATTCTCCGAGCCGGAGAGGACGAGTATGGGTGACACGACAAGCGCGATCGGCCGCGTTCGGCAGATCCAGCGGCTTCTCAACGGCCTCCCGACCCGTGAGGTTGTGCTTGACGGGCTGTCCAGGGCTACGGCTCAGGTTGCGCTACCTCGACCGCGGTCGGACGTGGCGGTCGGACTCGGCGAGGTACTCGCAACCCGCAAGTCCCATTATCGGTTTCATGTCGAACCACCAGGCGCGGAGGAGCTGTCGTCGCTGTTACGGTGGGCACTTGGGCCGCAGCGAACGGTCCGGTTGCCCGCTGGTGGGAAGCAGCAGTTACGCATGGCTCCGTCCGCGGGCGGTCTGCCATCACTAGCGGTATACGTGGCAGCCAAACCCGGTGGCGACATACCCGGCGGGGTGTTTCGCTACGAACCCGAGGGTCATTGTCTGGAGACATTGTGGGCCGGCGACCCGACGGCAGCACTGCGTTCGGTGCTGGTTCAACCCGATTTCGCCGAACGGGCACCGGTGATGGTTTTTCTGGTTGCCCGACTGGATACCACGCTCGTGAAATACCCGATCCGCCACTACCGGACGCTGCATGTCGACTCGGGTATCGCCATTCAAAATCTTTACCTGGTCGCGACCGCCCTCGAACTGGCCGCATGTGCGGTGACGGCCTTCGACGATCATATGGTCACGCAGTTGCTGCGAATCCCCGACTCGATGTTCCCGACGGTGGTGTTCCCGCTCGGTCGGCGACCCGACTAATGCGGCAAGGGGAAGTCTCGGCGGGGTTTACCCACCGCCGCAAGCTGCTCGGCCAGCCGCGTACCACCGCGAAACGGCAGGCCGACCGACGAGTTCGAGTACAGCCCGGGCGCCAGCGTGTGCACGACGCGCATACCGGTCGGACGCACATCTTCGGTGGTGACGTCGACCGACACCACCGGATGACCTGCCCGCGCCAACGTTTCTGCGAGAATCAGGGGATCGGTTGTCGCGGCGAAAGGCGCGCCCGTGCCGAGGCTTTCCCAGGTGACCGTCCCGGTGATGGAATCAGCGAGTTCGGCCTCCAGGCGGTCCTGCATTCGCGGATCGAGGAAGAGCTGCAGGTGGGTACAGTATTCGACGATGTCAGCGAGATCATCACGGCAGTCGTCGAGGTAGAACCGGTCGGCTCGCCACCGCTTGAGTGGGCTGTCCGGGCGACGCGCGGCACGCATGTACGACCCGTCCGGGTCGTCGAGATCGCCGACGAACATCTGCAGCTGGAAGGCTTCGGCCAGAGCCTTGCGCATCGCCGGTTCCGCTGTGGTCCGGCAGGCCGCGCCCATGGAGAGGTAGCCGCTGGTCTCATCGAATACCAGCGCACCAATGACGATCATTCCGAATTCGTTGGGGAATTCGATGAAGCGGGTCGTCAGGCTCCCCTGCGCCCCTGCGCCGAGCTGCGCCAGCCAGGGTGGCGGGATCACTTCTCGCAACAGCCGGCGACCATGCCAGGCCATGGTCAGGGCGTCGCGTTCGACCATCTGGCACAGCGCTGACCACTGGGCTCCGGCCTCGTCAACCCCGGCGGCCAGCCCGGAGCTGAGGACCGGGTTGAGGAATGGCACGCGGCGGGCAGGTGCCCGATGCGCGTACGACACCCAGACAAGATTCGCCGGGACCCAGACGACGGCTCCGGTCGGCATCTGGGTGCCGCACACCCACTCCAGTTCGAAATCTTCACTGAATTCGACGAACGGGAAGCGTGGTGAGCCGTACTGCGTGGGGGAAAACAGGACCACCGAGCGTGGATCGACGACCTGACAGCCGGATGCAGTGAGCTCGGCGAACGTGGCACGGCGCAACCCGGCCGGGACCAGATTTCCGCAGTACCGCTCGACAGCCTCTCCGACGGCGGGTCCGATCGCGGCGCTTTCGTCCAGCAGTGCATATCCGGCCCCGGCGAAGTCGCTGGCCCAGGCGGAGAACCTCGTGGTGTCGGAAAGCACAGCTGTGACCATGAAGAATTCGGGTGGCAGTGTGGGCGCGATGGTATTGCGCTCGATCCGGCGGATGATGCCCGTTCTCGGGTCGAGAATCGCGGAGAGATTCATCTGCGCGCCCTACACGTGAGGAATCGGGTATGGGTACAACGTGTCCTCGGTCAGGTCTTCGGTGACCCAGCCCAGCTCGGTGGGCGCGGTGTACAGCCGGCTGCCGCCGAGGTACGGAAAAGCGGCGGGAGGGTTGCAGTAGAGCCCTGGCACGATCACACGTACCACCGTCAGACCGGCGGCCCGGACGTCGGACGTGGTCACGTCCACTGAGACGGCCCGTAGGTTCCGCTCGGCCAGGATGTCCAGGTAGTGCTGACGGGCCCGAGTCTCCTCGACCACGGGTATGTCCGCGAGCCGGATGGGCCGTGTCCGGTCCCGCAGTCGGTCGAGTGGCTTCCCCTGCATGCACGGGTCCAGGTACAGCTGCGCGACGGCGGGAAGATCGACGAGATCATGGAAGTCCGGTCGAAAGTCCTCGGCGTAGCGCCGATCGGCACGGTAGGGCCGGTAGGCGTGTGCGGGTATCTCTCCACGTGCCAGGGCCCGCCAGTGCGCGCTGTCGGCATCAGCCAGTTCGGCGGTCAACTCCAGCATCGCGAAGGCTTCGACGAGGGCCTTCTTCGCCGCCTCCTGCGGGTCGGCCCGACAGGCCGTGCCGTAGGAGATGAGACCCTGTTCGGGTTCGGCGATGAACGCGGCGAGAACCGGGACGTCGAACTGCCCCGGGATGCGCAGCAGCCGGATAATCCGTCCGGTACCGTCGTCCGGGGACATGTTGTACCGGGCCAGAAGCTCGGCGGCGTCGACAACGGTCTGCGGGCTCGTTCCGCTTGCCCACCAGATTGTGTTCGCGTCGCGTTCGAAGAGTTCTTCCAGGGCGAACCGCTCGGCATGTTCGCGGTTCTCGCCGGTGGCGATTCCCGCGTACAGCATCGCATGGGTGGCGGGTTCCGTCACATGCGTGCCTCGGAAGTAGTTCAGGTAGACCATCGACGCGGGCGCGAGTACCCGCTGCCCGGTGTGCAGATCGCGGCCGGGCACCCAGGCTACCGGGAGGTCGCGGGTGAAACGCTCGAAGGGGAAGCCACGGGCGTTGTACTGGTGGTCGGAGTAAAGAGCAAAAGCCGCCGGGTCCAACGTGTCTCGTCCCGCCACGGTCAGGTCGGTGTAGCTGGCAATCTCCAGCTCCTCGGGTACCGCGTTCCCACAGTAGCGTTCGACGACCTCCCCGACAGCGGCTCTGCGCGCCCGATCATGATCTCCAAGGGAGGCGCCGAAACCGTATCGTTCGCCCTCCCACGCGGCGAACGTACGGGTGTCGCCTGCCCGTGCGCTCCAGCCGACCCAGGAGCGGGGCATGCGGGGGCTCGGCCGGTACGGGACGACCTGTGTGATGACACCGAACCGGCTGTCGACCAGCAGGCTTTCGGCCGGCGGAATATCTGCGGAAATCATTGGTACTCCATCACCGGTAATTCGATGAAACAGCCGTGAACCGGCCCGCTGTGAATCGTCTGGATGGCTGTCCTGGTGGCACTCGTGGTGTATCGATCGAGGCCGGTGTTGAGATTACGTGCCAGCCGTGGAAAATCGCTGCTGGTGACGTGGAGCTCGAGCCGGCTGCCAGGATGAAGCACCAGGGCCGTGGCGCCGAGAACGACGTCGAGGGTGCGCACGCTGCTCTCGGTGACAGCCGATCCAGAGGTGATCTCGAGTGCGTGGCCGTCGTCAAAGCGCTGTACCAGGCGGACGATCCAGTCTGCGCTCGGGGCGGTGGTGTGTACGGACAGCCGGACCGTGGGCGACCCGGCAACGGCGGCGGGATGCGTCAGCGGGAAGCTTCGAAAGGTTACGGCGTCGCGGCGGGCGCCGAGGACAGCCCGGTCGCGATGGACCGGGAGGCTGGGAAAGGGGTCGAGTGGGTCGTAGTCGAAATGATGCTCGGCGGTCTGATCCGGAGGCGTCGGTGACAGTGCACCGTCCGCGGTGGCGTGTAGCCGTAGCATGCCGGTCGACGCCGGCCAGTGATCCAACCATTGTTTGTCCTCCATCGACCCGGGGACCTGGGCCTCCGGCAGCGCGAAAGAAACATGATCGCGCCGCCTTTGGCCCTCCATCAGGAAAACCTTCGTGATCGACGCGTCGCCTCCTGCCAGCACCCGTGAAATCCAGTCGACCTGAATCCTGCCCAGTGGTAGTTGTGATTCGGGGCCGTGCTCGCGGCCGCCGGCCGAGTGGGAGTTCGGGGTGGACAGTTCATGTCCCCATGGTCCGACCACGAGCCCTCGCTCCGGTCGCGGATCGCACCCGCTGCCGACGGTTGCCCATTGGTGGAAGGTCTGCGGCAGGAACAGGTCATACCACCCGCCTATATGCAGGGACGGCAGTGCGCAGCGAGCAAGCTCCTGGTCGCCCGGTTCCGCCTCCCAGGTTGCCGTCTTTCCTTTGTCGGACTTATCCGGGTCTATCGTGCTCCACCAATGGGGCAACCGCGCCCATAGATGCTGGCCGATTTCGGCCACTGGAAGATGGCGCAACAGGTCCGGACGGGATCGCAGCATCTGCGCGGACAACCCGTTTCTGCTGGTACGGCCGTCCGCATGCTCGGTCCACCAACCGACGTATTCGGCCAGCCGCAGTACGCCCGAAGGTTCGAAATTGGCTTGGCGCATCCCGGCGGCAGGAACTTCGCTGATCACCGCGCGCACGAGGTCGGGTGCGGCAAGCGCGGCAGCCCACGCCGTGAACGACCCGTAGGAGGCTCCCGCGAGAATCACGTTCCCGTCACACCACGATTGCTCACCCACCCATTCGACGAGAGCCCGCCCGTCGGAGCGTTCATTATGGTAGGGAATCCATATCCCTTCCGATCCGTAGCGGCCCCGTACGTCCTGAGCAATGTAGACGAAGCCGTTCCTGGCCCATCCGATGCCGTTTGCCAGCAGTGCCGAGCGGCCGTAGGGGGTACGGGTGATGATCGCCGGGGCGGGCAGCCGGTCGGGGAGGTACACGTCGGTGGCCATCAGGGCGCCGTCTGCCGCATGGACGAACTGGTTCGTGTCGATGCCGCCCACCCCTACGCGGTTGCCGATAGCGCCGTTGCCCATGGCTATGCCGGGTTGATCGCAAGTTCGGGCAGGGGAAGTACCCGATGGCGGGTGATCGAGAGCGTGGCGAGGTCGATGACGAGCTGGTGGCCCTCGCTGGGGACGCCGGTGCCCGCAGCCAACGCCAGCAGATCCGCGGCGAGCAGACCGGCCAGCACCGACACGGCTGCCGGGGTGAATCGCACGGCCGGTTTGACCGCGTCGGAGTCCAGGTATGCCCAGTGGGCGATCAGTTCGTCGGGTAGTGCGGCCGCGGCGAGTCGACGGCCCCGGGTATCCCGGTAGGACGCGGTTCGGCCCGGGATCGACAAAGGCCCGATGACGAACGTGGCGCCCTCGGCATGGCATCCGTGCCACGGCGTTCGGTGTTCCGTGCACCAGCTGTCCAGCTGGCGCCATCGGGCGTCCGGCAGCCACTGCGCGCAGCTGACGATGACATCCGATCGGGCCACCACGTGTTCGTCCACGCAACCCACCGTGCATTCGGCTTCGTCGAGAAGTTCGAGGAGTTTCTCGGGGATAGGATCGTCGCCTTCTATGTGCACTTTCCAACCCGCTGGAACGGGCAGGCTGTGATCCGGATCCACGAGCACGCCGCGTTCGGTCAGCGCGGCGATGATTCGCTCGACACCGACCCGATCAGCCTCAGGAACGCTCACACCCGGGACTCCGGCTTCGAGCTGCTGTACCAGCGTGAGCAGCCGGTCGTCACCGCCGATTCGAACAAAGACGTCTCCGGGTGCGCTGTAACGCCAACTGCCGTCGACGCTTCGGTACAGATGATGACCCGGCGCGAACACGTGAGTGCCTTTCTTCAAGCGCAGTAGGCCGAAGACTGCGCGACTATCAGTACTTTTCGCGTAGCCGGATGCCTCAAATGGCGTCGGTCGGGCACCGTGGTCGCCGGCGCCGCGGGGAGATGCGGATATCCACCGGCGACCACTGCCAGGAGTAGCTCACCGCCTTCGGTTCAGCGAACTACTTCTCCTCGTCCCACGCGAACGGGTTCTGCACCAGGGCATGGGTGGTCGGGTCCTGCGGGGCAGCGAGGACCGCTTCCTCGGTCAGCACCTCGAAAGAGATCTCCTCCATGACTACCTCCTCTCCATAACGATAACCGTTTTCATTACGATTAATACCGTAGCATGTTCCGGCGTAACGCGGAAGCGGCGAAGTGCTATTCGGGTGCCACTGCGGTGTGAGCTCCGGTAAGCGGCTGGTCATTGCGTTCAGCGGGCGCTCCAGGCGCCGGCATCTCCCGCGCTCCGATGAGGTCCGCAAGCTTGCCGGTGCGGCGCAGGTTCGTCCCGGCTCCGATCGCCAGCGCCACACCGACACCCGACGAGGTGACGAGCAGGGCTGTCCGGATGTCCCAGGCTTCAGCCAGCGCGCCAGCAAGCATGGCGCCGAGCGGCGTTCCACCCCAGGCGATCATCCGTGCCGTGGTGTTGACCCGACCTTGCAGGCGTTGGGGTGTCACAGCCTGCCGGACGACGATGCCGTTGAGAATGACCAGAGAGTTACTTGCCTGCCACAATATGAGGATCCCCAGCCCCAGCAGCCATACCGTGTTCCGCGACCACCAGATCAGCGCAAGCCAGCTGACCCCGAGTGCGCACAGCGTGATCAGACCGGTGGGGGCTCGCTGTTGGATGCGGCTGAGGAAGGTACTGGTGATCAGCGTGCCGAAGGCCGCGGCAGCGTAGAGCAGTCCGATCCGGGAGTCGTCGTCGGCAAGACCGAACTGTTCAACCGCGACGACGACCAGCAGGCCGCTGACCGCACCGCCGGAAATGCTCGCGCCGGTCCCGAGCAGTGTCAGCGTCCGGATGACGCGGTGATCCCAGATGTACCGGAGCCCTTCGGCGATGTCACGGCGGGTTCTGGTGACCCGCCGTCGGCCAGTGGCTGTGCCGTCGTCGGTGGTTTCGTCATCAGCGCTGCCGGTGGCCGGCTCCACGGTCCAGCGCACCCGGGCCAGCAGGACCGCGGCGAGCACATAGCTGAGCGCGTCCAGCGCGAGGACGCCCGCCGCGCCCAGGGTGGTCGTGGCGACACCGCCGACAGCTGGCCCGACCAGGTTCACCAGGGTGCTCACCGACACCATCGCTCCGGTCGCTCCGGGGACCGCGTCGCGGCCGACGATGGCCGGCAGAGCACCGAAACCGGCAGCGTCGAAGAACACGAAGATGGACGAAACACCGACCGCGGCTATGAACAGGTGCGGTGTCGTCAGGATCCCGGCCCAGGATGCAAGGGGAATGCTTGCCATCACCAGGCCGCTGGAGAAGCTGGTGAGCATCAGCGTGCGTCGCTGGTCCCAGCGGTCCACCAGCGCACCCGCCGGCAGCCCGAGGACAAGATAGGGCACTGCTTCAAGACCGGCCAGCACGCCCGCGGCAGCGGCGCTCCCGGTGCGTTGGTAGAGCAGCACCGGGAGCGCCACCAGTGTCATCGCGGTCCCGACCCACGAAACGGCGCGGCTCACCAGGAACAGCCGGAACATTGGTACCGTGTTCATCACAGGGCTGTCATCGTCAGGAATGCAGAGCGGCGGCCAGTTTGACAACCTCGTCGACGCCACTGAGGTTGGTCGAATGAGTCTGCGGCAAGAAGATCACATGGTTGTTCCTGACCGCCTCCAGCGTCGGGAGGGCCGTCGTCAGATACTTGCGAGCCGTGTCCTCGGATTCGCTGCCGCTGAGCAGGTAGACGAGGATGCCGGGGTTCTTCTTGGTGATGTCCTCGACCGAGAGCTGGCCATAGAACTTGCCTGCTGGCAGGATACCGGCGTAGATGTTCGTCGCTCCGGCGAGTTGCGCGATGTCGTTGTACACCCCTTCATAGGTGTAGATGGTCCCGTTGAAGGTGCTGATCATCACTACTGGAACCGGAGTCTTTCCGGTGACCTGTGCGGCAACCTGCCGCAGGCGGTTGTCGATGTCGGCTTTGATCTCGTCGGCCCTGCTCGTGACCCCGAGAATCGTGCCCAGTGCCGTCAGGTCCGTGACGACGTCGCGCACCTTTGCCTTGCTGGCGTCATCGGTGCAGAAGCCACTGAGGATCATCACCTGGGTGCCCTGGGCATTGAGATCCTTAATGGTCGGCAACTGCTGCCCGTCAAAAAGATAGGAGCCGTCCGCATAGATCAGATCGGGCCGCGCCGCCAGGAGCGCCTCCCGGGTCGGAGCGGATGTGCTCAGCGTCGGTACCCTTTTCTCCGTGTCGGCGTACTGCGCCGAGGGTGTGCCGCTACTGGTGTTGTACTGGCCGACGATCCTGTCTGTCGCACCGAGGGCGATCAGGAGTTCGGTGTTGGTCGTCCAGCCCGAGACAATGCGCGTCGGAGCCTTGTCGAAGTGCAGGGTGCGGCCGCAGTTCTGGACGTCCACCGGGTAGGCGGCACCGGCACCGGCCGTTGCCCCCGCCGGGGCTGGTCCCGCGATGCTGTCCTTCCCGGTGGTGGAGTCGGATCCGCAGGCTGCGAGGCCGACAGCGGAAGCCAGCAGCAGGGCAACCACGACCTTCGACGCGGAGGCGATTTTCATATGCTTCCTTCTTTGACGAGTTCGAATTCTGCTGTCGCCTGGTCAGCGCCGGCGGGAAAGCTGGAAAAAGCAAGATGGAGACGCCCGGTCACCGGATGGGTACCGCAATGAGCGTGCACCCTGAAAACCTCCGCAATAAGATCGGGAGTCAGTACCTCCCGGGGGGATCCCGTGCGGACGATGACGCCGTTGTGCAGGACGTGGAGCTGGTCGCAGAATGCCGCCGCGAGGTTGAGATCGTGCAGCGCGGCCAACACTGTGATCCCGAGCGAGCGCACCAGTTCCAGGAGGTTCAGCTGTGTGCTGATGTCGAGATGGTTGGTCGGCTCGTCCAGAATGAGCACCGACGGTTCCTGGACGAGGGCGCGCGCGAGCAGGACCCGCTGCTTCTCACCGCCCGACAGGGAGGTGAACGTCCGTTCGGTGTGTGCGGTCATACCGACGATGCCGAGAACAGCAGAGATGATCTCATGATCGGCCCGTGACATAAGACTCCAGGCATTCTTGTGCGGTGTCCGCCCCGCCGAGACGACGTCGAGAACGGTGAAGTCGAAACCGTGGGGATGCTCCTGGGTCAACGCGGCGACCTTCTGCGCGGACTGGCGCGGTGTGAGGTCCCGCAGCAGATCCGTCTCGTCGAGAAGGACCGCCCCGCTGCTCGGGCGCACCGCCCGGTAGACGGTTTTCAGCACGGTCGACTTCCCGCTGCCGTTCGGGCCGACGAGACCGACGAACGCGCCGGGCGGACAGTCGATGGTCAGGTCGTGAACGATCTGCGCTGCATCGATCCGCACGCCCACGCCATCCAGGCGAAGCCGCGTCACGCGACGCCCCCCATCCGCCCCGACCGGCGCAGCAGCACGAGGAAGAAAGGCACCCCGACCACGGCGGTGATGATGCTCAGTGGCAGTTCCAGCGGTCGGGCCACGACGCGGCCGATTAGATCGGCGAGGACGAGGAACACTCCGCCGAGCAGTGCCGCCACCGGGAGCAGGCGGCGATGGTCCGATCCGATGAGCAGACGCACGCAGTGCGGCGCCACGAGGCCGACGAATCCGACACCCCCCGCGACGGCAATGACCGCCGCTGTGAGTGCCGCAGCGATGACCAGCAGCTGGGCGCGGAGCCGGCTGACCGAGATGCCCAACGAGGCGGCGGCCTCGTCCCCGAGCAGGAGGGCGTTGAGGTGTCGGGCCCGCGTCACCAGCCACAGGGTGGCCGCCGTGACGATGAGCGTGGGTAGTACCAGCTTGTGCCAATCGGCTCCCGATACCGTCCCGAGCAACCAGAACAGCACCGCGGCCAGCTGGTTCGACCCGACCCGTAGTTGCAGGAAGCTCGTGCCCGCCTGGAAGAGGTAGAACAGCGCTGTCCCCGCGAGCAGCAGACGGTTGGGGTCCAGCTGACGCTGCCGCTGCCCCAGCGCGATCACCAGACCCAGGGTGACGACGGCGCCGATGAAAGCGGCGCCTGAAACCCCGAGGGCCGACAACAGCCCCGTTGTCGCGATCCCACCCAGGGTGAGCATGGCGACCGCCGCGACCGACGCTCCGGCGGAGACTCCCAGCACGTACGGGTCGGCCAGCGGATTACGAACCACCGCTTGCAGCACGGCGCCCGTTACAGCCAGGCCCGCCCCCACCACGAACGCCAGCAGCACCCGCGGTGTCCTGATCTGCCAGATGATCTGATCATCGACGGCCGAGGCGTGACCCCCGCCGCCGACGAGGTGACCGATGGCGCTGGACCACACATCGATGGGCGAGATCGACACCGCGCCGACGCTGATGGCGGCGACCAGAACGATAGGGGTCGCCGCCACCAGAGCAACGACAGTGATCAGAAACGTGCCTCGTGGACCACGAGCGGTCCGCGACACCGGGCCGGCGACGGGTGTGGTGCGACGCGCCGGACCGAGCGTCGCGACAGAGCTCATCCGCGCTGCCCCACCAGTCTCCCCCGGCGATCGGGACATGCCGTTCAGCCGTATGGGTTGGCCGACAGTCAACAGAGCGCTCCCGTCCTCCCCATCGGTGCGCCCGCAGGCGGACACCACATGATGAAAACTGAAATGGTTATCGTTATTGGTGCGTGACCGTAACAGGCATGCCTTACCCCGTCAAACACGGCCCTGACGCAGGCAACGGAGGCACTCGCAGACAGCCCGCGACTACCGGTGCCGATCGAGGGAGGTCGGTCGCTGTCGTCGGCGAACCGGCATGGCACCGCAGGCGGGCGGCGTTCCCGTCGTGTCGGTGTGGTCGCCGGTGCGCCAGGCGCGACTGTGGAGCAGCCGTAGGCCGTTGAGCCCGACGAGGACGGTGGAACCTTCGTGACCGGCAACCCCCAGTGGCAGGGGCAGGCTGCCCAGGAGGTCCCAGGCGACCAGAGCGGTGATGAAGCCCGCGGCGATGACCAGGTTCGCCGCCACCAGGCGCCGCGCCCGGCGGGACAGATCGATGACGGCAGGCAGGGTGCTCAGGTCGTCGTGAACGATGACCGCGTCGGCTGTCTCCACCGCCAGATCCGAACCGCCGCGGCCCATCGCCACACCGAGATCCGCCGCAGCCAGGGCGGGCGCGTCGTTGACGCCGTCGCCGACCACAAGCACCCGCTGCCCGCTCGCCTGCAGGCCACGGACCCGGGTGACCTTGTCATTCGGGAGCAGACCCGCGAAAACCTCCTCGATTCCGATCTCGGCGGCCAGGCAGCCGGCGGCGGCAGAGTTGTCGCCGGTGAGCAGCACCGGGCAGCGTCCGGTCAGCGTGGTCAGGGCCGTGACGGCGGCGGCGGCGTGCGGACGGGCGCGGTCGGCGAGCGCGAGGACCCCGGCGAGCACACCGTCGACCACGACCACCCCCACGGTGCGTCCCGCAGCCTGCGCCGCGCCGACCGCGGCGGTCACCTGCTCGACGGCCGAGGATCCGCACAGCGCCGGGTGCAGGTCGGCCATCCGCGCCGGGTTGCCGACCTGCACCCGGTGGCCCTCGACCACCGCGGACACGCCGCGGCCGGGTGTGGAGGTGAAGGTCTCGGCGGGTGGGACGGACAGGCCGCGTTCGCGGGCGGCGGCCACCACCGCCGCCGCGAGGGGGTGTTCGCTGGGATGTTCGGCACCGGCAGCCAGGCGCAGCAGCTCATCCGCGGACAATCCGCCGTTGCGGACGGGATGGATCTCGGCGACATAGGGGGTCCCCTCGGTCAGGGTGCCCGTCTTGTCGAACGCGACGACGCCGGTCTGCCCAAGTTGTTCCATCACGACGGCGGACTTCACCAGCACGCCGTGGCGGCCGGCATTGGCGATCGCGGACAGCAGCGGCGGCATCGTCGCCAGCACCACCGCACACGGCGACGCGACAATCATGAACGTCATCGCCCGCAGCAGCGTCGGTTGCAACGCCGCGCCGAAGGCCAGCGGCACGACGAACAGCACCCCGGTGGCACCCACCACGCCGATGGAGTAGCGCCGCTCGACCTTCTCGATGAACAGCTGGGTACGAGCCTTTGCCGCCGAGGCATGCTCCACCAGAGTGACGATGCGCGCGAGCACCGACTCCGCCGCGGGCCGCGTCACGCGCACCCGCAGCATCCCGGTGCCGTTGAGCGTGCCGGCGAACACCTCGTCGCCAGGCTGTCTGGCCACCGGCAGCGGCTCGCCAGTAATGGTTGCCTGGTCGACCTCGCTGGCCCCGTCCGTGACTTCGCCGTCGGCACCGATGCGCTCACCTGGGCGTACCAGCACCACATCACCCACCCGCAGGTCGGCGGTGTCGACCAACTCCTGCCCACCGTCCGGGCGTAGCCGGAGGGCCTGCTCCGGCGCGATGGTGAGCAGGGCACGCACCGAGTCCGCGGTGCGGTGGGTGGCCACGGCCTCCAGCGCGCCAGAGGTGGCGAAGATGACGATCAGCAGCGCGCCGTCGAGGACCTGTCCGATCCCGGCCGCCACCAACGCGGCGACAATCATCAGCAGGTCCACGTCGAGGGTCTGCTCCCGCAGCGCCCGCGCTCCCGCCACAGCCGGCTGCCAGCCGCCGCAGGCATAGCAGGCCAGATACAGCCCCCACCACACCGCAGCCGGCGCTCCAGCATGCCGGGTCACCCCGGCGGCGGCGAACCACAGCACCGCAGCCGCTGCCCATCGCACCTCTGCCAGCGTCCACACCCGGCCACCTGCGGTGGGCAAGGGCGGCCGTCGGATTCCCGGCTGCGAGATGCTCGGCGCCGGGATTTCCGGCACGTCTGTCGTCACGCCACGCAGACTACATGCATATCAATGCAGGCAGTCAGGCAGTCAGGCAGATGATCAGGAAGGTCTGCGATAGAATTCAGCGGTGCACACCGCGCTGCCGGATTTCCAGATGCCCAACGACGAGCAGGTTCACCTCGCTGCCGAGGGCTTCCGACTGCTCGCGGATCCGACGCGCATCAAGATTCTTTGGGCGTTGCTGCAAGGTGAGTCATCCGTCGCCTGCCTGGCGGAACTGGTCGGCGCCGCTCCCACGGCCGTCAGCCAGCACCTCGCCAAGCTGCGCCTCGCCGGGATCGTCCGTGGCCGCCGTGAAGGGACGTTCGTGTATTACTCGGCAGCCGACGTGCATGTGAAGCGTCTGCTCGCCGAGGCCCTGTTCCACGCCGACCACACCGACCGGGGCCTACCCGACCATCTCGACGGCGATCTGGCCTCACACAGCCCGGCCGCGGCGGTCACCGCCGGCTGAAGCCGGACCATAGGCTCTGGCTCACCGTCGGAGGTGCGTCATAGGGCCGCACTCACCATGGCGAGTCTTCTGTGGTGGAGCTTGTCCTGATCGCCTCTGCCCAGGAGGTCCTGTGTCCCTGACCGTCTCCCCGGAACTGCTAGAGCAGGCTGAACGCGGCCATGTCGACGACGACGCCTTCCTCGACTGCATCCGTGCATCCCTGCCGTACGCCTATGATCTGGTCGAGCGACTCGCTGGCGAGCTGCCGACCGCAGACCGTGACTTCGCGGACAACCAGATATCGCCGGCGGATGACGCCGAGCAGGGGCAGCTGCTGCGGACGGTGGCGAGCACCGCGATCCGCGGGGCGTTGAAACGGCACTTCGGGGTGGCGCTGGCGTTCCAGAACTGTCACCGGCTGGCCGCCTTCCGTCCGCAGGCGGTGGACTGCGAGCAGTACCGGCGGTTCGTGTCCGCGGAGAGCCAGCTCCTCAACCAGCAGCCGGAATTCGTCAACTGCTGATCGGCGCTGTCTACCCGCCCACCGGACCCCGACACGAAAACGCGAGCGACGGTGGGCGAGACGGTCCGGTGGAGTCGTGCTCCCGTCATCGGTGCGGCCGGGACCACGGTCTGCGCCTACCGGCTACGTGGTGGTTTCGGTGTGCCGGCACTCGGTGCACAGCCCGAACAGGTCGATCGCGTGGTCGAGGTCGGTGAATCCGTGTTCGGCGGCGAGGCTCGCCGCCCAGTGCTCGACGACGTCGGAGACGACCTCGATGCTGTGTCCACAGCCACGGCAGACCAGGTGATGGTGGTGTCCGGATGACCGGGTGAGGCGGAACAGCTGCTGGCCGTCCTCGCCGCGGACCGTGTCGGCGGTGCCGTCGCGGACCAGGTCGTGGAGGACGCGGTAGATGGTGGTGAGGCCGATGCGCTGTCCGCCGCCGCGTATCTGGTCGTGCAGGGCCTGGGCGCTGCGGAATCCGCCGGCGGCGGAGAGCGCGGCCAGCACCGCACGGCGTTGCAGGGTGTCGCGCGGGGCACGGCGGTCGCGGGAGGTGCGTCGTCCCTGGCGCTCGTGTGGCAGGTTAGGGGTGTCAGGTCCGGGTGGTGTACGAGTGCTGTCGGTGGGCACCGTCCCTCCTCATCGGACGACGATCGTGGACCGATCCGCCGTCACCGACTCCGGGGACATCGTGGGCGGGTGGACGTCGGTGCTGGCGGCGCGGCGGCGTGCGGTCAGCGAGGTGACGGCCAGGGTGGCGGCGTAAGTGGCGGTGGCGACGGCGAGGATGGTGAAGCTCGGCGGGATCCGCGGGGCCAGGTAGCTCACGGTCAACCCGGCCCACATCGCCGCGACGGCGAGCACAGTGGAGATCCACATACCGTGGTAGGGGCGTGCGGTAAGCCGGTGGGCCGCACCGGCGGGCGCGGCGAGCAGGCCGAGCAGCAGCAGTGCGCCGACGGCCTGGGTGGCCTCGGCCGCGGTCGCCCCGACAAGGCCGAGGAAACCGACCCCGAGGAGACGGACGGGGACGCCCCGGGCAGCGGCGACCGCCTCGTCCAGGCTCGCGAACAGCAGCGGACGTCCGATCGCGACCGTGGCGACGCAGAGAAACGCGGCGACCACGGACGCCTCCCAGGCCCGGGAGGCGTCCAAGCCGAAAATCGAGCCGAACAGGACGGTCACCCCGGCGGTGCCGTTGCCGACGCTGCGGCGGGTCGTGTACAGGGTGAGGAAGAGCACACCGAGGCCGAGGACCCAGGCGAACACGCTGCCGATGACGACGTCGTCGGCCCGGCCGCGGCGGCCGAGGACCCCGAGTGCGCATCCGACGGTGATGGTGGCGGCGAACAGGCCGACGCGGGCGTCGATCCCGATGGCCAGGGCGGCGAGCGCACCGGTGAACGCCACGTGGGACAGCGCATCCCCGGTGAACACCTGCGCACGCAGGACGAGGAAGTAGCCGACGAGCCCCGCCGCCGCGGCGATCCCTGTTCCAGCGAAGAACGCGTGCTGGATGAACGGGTGGTCGAACATCGCGGTCAGGCCGGTGCCGGACGCCGCCGCGATCATGCCGCTACTCCCGCTGTCCGGAGGCCGCGGGCGGCCCGGCCGAGCCTGTCGTGCACACCGACGGCGAGGCGGGCGAGCAGGTAGATGCCGAAGGAGAAGCTGGTGATGAAGAACCCGATCGGATAGGGCGAGTAGTAGGCCACCGTCAGCCCGGTCCAGGTGACTCCCACCCCGAGGAGCACCGTGAGCGTCAGGCCGAGCGCCGGCCGGGCGGTGAGGACCTGCGCGGCCGCGGCCGGGATCACCAGCAGGGTGAAGACCAGCAGGGTTCCGGTGATCTGGCTGACCTCGGCGGCGGCGATCCCGAGCAGGATCAGGAAGGCCACCGACAGGCCCCGCACCGGCACACCGGCGGCGGCGGCCACCGCCGGGTCGACCGAGGCGAACAGCAACGGACGCCCGATGAGCGCCAGTACGACCAGGACCGTGAGGGCGACGGCGGCCAGGGTGAGAACCATCCCGCCGGTGATCCCCAGGAAGCTGCCGAACAGCAGCGTGTTCACCCCACCGAGGAATCCCTTGTAGAGGCTGACGAACAGGAACCCGCAGGCCAGGGCGAACGCCTGGATGGTTCCGACGGCGGCCGACTCCTCGGCCCGCCCGGCGGCGGCCCCGCCCACCCCGGGGATGGCCGCGATGGCCAGCGCCGCGGCCAGGCAGAAGGCGAAGTAGCCGTAGGTCGCGCCGACCCCGAGCCAGACCGCCCCGGCCGCGCCCGGGAAGCCGGCCACGGCAAGGGTGTGACCGGCGAACGCCTGACGGCGCAGGATCATGAACCAGCCGATCACCCCAGCGGTCGCGGCCACGATCGTCCCGGCCCTGAACGCGTTCACCATGAACGGGTAGGCGAACATCTGGCGAACGTCGCGGGCCAGGTTCCACGACAGGCCGGCCTCGGCCGCCACAGCGAGGGTCATGGCCGGCCGGTCCCGTCGTGCCGGTCGACATGGACCGCGGGCGCCTCGGGCTGGCCGACGACCACCAGCCGCCCGTCCGAGGTGGTCAATACCTCGATGGGGGTCTGGTAGAGCCGGCTCAACGTCCCGCTTGTGATCACTTCTGCGGGGGTTCCCGCCACGGCGCCGCCGCTGGCGAGGTAGATGACCCGGTCGAGGCTGGACAGGATCGGGTTGACGTCGTGGGCGACCATCAACACCGTCACCCCCGCCGTCCGGCAGATGTCACGGATGAGGGCCGCGACCGCACCGGCGTTGTGCAGATCCAGGCTGTCCAACGGCTCGTCGAGCAGCAGCAGCCGGGGCCGGCGTGCGAGTGCCTGGGCGATCAGCAGCCGCTGCTGCTCCCCGCCGGACAGCCGCCCGATCGGCTGGTGGGCGTAGCCGGTGGCACCGACCATCTCGATCAGCTCGGCGACCCGCCGCTCGGCTGCCCGACCGCGACGTCCCCCGGGCAGGGGCAGACCCCACCGGTGGCCGTCCAGACCGAGCCGGACCACGTCCAGCCCGCGGATCCGGACCGACGGGTCGAAGCTGCGACGCTGCGGCAGGTACCCGATCTCGGCCCGGGCCTGCCCGGGCGGTCGGCCCAGCACCACCGCCCGCCCCGCGGACAGTGGCAGCAGCCCGAGCGCCGCCTTGAGCAGGGTGGACTTGCCCACCCCGTTGGGGCCGAGGATCGCGACGAACTCCCCGGCGGCCGTCTCGATGTCGACCCCGCTCCAGACCACCCGCCCGCCGACCAGGACCGCGGCATCCCGGAATACCACCACCGCCGTGGCCGCCGCCCGGTCCGCGCCAGCCGGCACCACCACATCGAAGGCGTCACCAATCGCCAAAACTCGTGTACGTACCGTCATTGCGGGTTTTTGTTACTTTCCGGTTGCCTGCGCCAGCGCCTTACGCAGGCTTTCCAACTGGGCGACCTGCCAGTCCTGGAAGGACGCTCCGGCCGGGGTGAGCGTCTCGGTGATGGCGGTCACCGGGATATTGGCCGCCTTCGCCGCATCGACCTGACGTTGGACGTCCGGGGTGGAGTTCTGGCTGTTGTACACGTAGACTTTGATCTTCCTGGTCTTGATCTGGTCGTCGATGGTGGCCTTGTCCGCGGCGGTCGGATCGGTACCCTCCGAGATCGCGCGCAGGAAAGCCTGCGGCGTCAGTAGGTTCAGCCCGAGGGCCGGTGACTGCATCGCGAAGATGCTCTCCGACGCGCCGACCGGCGTCCCCTCGTACGTCTTCTTGATCGTCGCGATGAGGTCGGTGTACGGCTTCAGCGTGGTTGCGGTGAAGGACGCCCGCTGCTGGTCGAAGTAGCCCGCGTCAGCGGGGGCAATCTTCTTGTAGTCCGCGGTGACCTCGTCGATCACCTTGGTGACATCATCCGGGTTGTACCAGCGGTGCGGGTTGTCTTCGTCCTTCGTGCCAACCAGGTCACCGATGGTCAGCGCTGTCCGCCCGTCCACCGGGTTGGCCGCCGCCAGCTTGGCCGCCCACGGGTCGTAGCCGACGCCGTTGTCGATGAACAGCCGCGCGCCCGCGATCGCCCGGCCGTCCGCGGGGGTCGGCTCGTAGTCGTGCGGATCGGCATCCGGGTTGTCGATGATGCTGGTGACCGTGACCCGGTCACCACCGAGCTGGGCGGCGATGCTGCCCCAGAAGTTCTCGGCCGCCACCACCGTGATCTTCTTGCTTCCGCCGCCGGCAGCGGTGTTGCTGGTGCTACCCGACGAGGACGTACTGCATGCCGTGACGGCCACCACGACCGCGCTTGCGGCCATCATGCCCAGGCTGCGCCGGATCCGCCGCGGCCCTGCGACCACCGTCGAACCATCCATGATCACTATCTCCCTGCCGGCTGTCCATCCCGAGACGATATTCATATCGGGATCCATTTTTATCAACCTAGTCAATACTGAAAACCGTTACAAGTTCCAGTTGGGGCACCGGGTGGGGACTCGGGGTGCTCGCCGGACGGCACCCGTGGATGATGCGACGCCCCGCCTCAAGGGCGAGCGTGACGGGCGTACGGCGCAGGGTGACCTTCCAGGCTCCGAACGGACACCTAAACGTGCCGCGTAGCGAGCTCCACGATGAAGAACACGTCAATCCGCTGAAGGAAAACCGTGTCCACCGTGAGAAAAACGCAGGTGAGAATACCTGATGCCTGTGCGCAGGAACGTACGCCAGGATGCGTGGGCCCGTCGGGGTACAGGGTCGACACCAGGGCGGTGCGGGATCCGCCAGATGGTGGCGGCCCCTACCGGGTAGCCCAGCCTGTCACGAATACGGTCAGGGAAACGGTTTCCGTACTGAGTGTCGAACCAGACCAGACGATCCTGGTCATCGGCTGCGGTCAGGCCGCCTGCCGGGTGGGTGGGACGAGCCGGGCGGCGTGCCTGGTGGGCGGATCGCGTGGAGCCGGCCGTCCTCGGTTCCGGCGAGCAGGAGGGCGGCATCCGCCCTCCACGCGACCGTACCGACCGGTGCACCTAGATCCACACGCAGCGCTGGACGCCGCGAGCTGCCGGTCCCCCGCCACACGGCGACGACACCGTCACGGCCGCCGCTGGCCAGCGGCACCGGCCCGGCCGGGCGCCGGCCCGCGGGCGGAGGTGGTGGTGCCGGCGCGTAAGCGAGCGCGACGACCAGCCTGGTATGGGTGCGCAAGGAGTCCGGCCGCCGGCCGCCGGGCCCCTTACCGCCGAGGTTCCAGACGGTGACCTCCTCGGCGCCTCCGGCGGCGAGTCGGCGGGAGCCGGGATCGAAGGCGAGCGCGGTCACCTTGGCGGGGTAGCCGGCCATTTCGTAGTCCTCGCCGGACCACAGCCGCCACAGGTGGATCGAGGCGTCCTGATTGCCGGAGGCGACCCAGCGGCCGTTCGAGGCAACCGCGAGGGCGAGTAGTGATCCCTTCCAGTCGAACGTGCGCACCGGAGCGGTGCCGTCGGCCTGGGGGTCGTACCAGCGGATGCCGCCGTAGCAGGCGACGGCGAGCCGGCCACCGACCCAGGCCAGAGCGGTGACGGTGCTGGGCTGGCCGGGCCAGCGGGCGACGACCGTCGCGTCGGGCCGCAGCAGCAGGACCTCCCGGCCGCGGCCGGCGGCCAGGTATGAGCCGTCCGGGGACCAGGCCAGCGCGTGCACCCAGGACCGTCCGGGGACGGCGTCGTGCTGGCAGCGGGCCAGGTCACTGACGACCAGGCTGCCGTCGGCGCCGCCGACCGCGAGGCGCTGGCCATCCGGCGCCCATGCCACGGCGAGCGCTCCCATCTCGTGACGGGGCAGGTCGGTGACGACGACCCCCTCGTCGGTGTCCACGACGGTGGTGCGCCCCGACAGGGAGGCGGCGGCGGCCAGCGACCCACGCGGCCCCGCGGCGACGGCACTCACGGCATCGTCGAGGTCTATCGACCACACCGGCTCGGACGAGATCATGCCGCCGGCCGCGGCGCGCAGAAGGGCCGGGCCGCGGCTCACCGCCCGCTCACCAGACAGCCACGCAGCCCGTCCTCGAGGGCGCCGCGGTCAAGGTTGCGCCCGATGAACACCAGCCGGCTGATCCTGGGGGCTTCGCCCCACGGCTGGCCGTCGGTGCCTTCGAACAGCATGTGCACGCCCTGGAAGACGTACCGGTTGTCCTGCCCGCCGACCGCGAGGATTCCCTTGGACCGAAAGATGTCGGTGCCCTTGGTGGCCAGCAGCTCGCCGAGCCAGTCGTTGAGCTTCGGTACGGACAGGTCGCCGGCCAGCTCGATGCCGACGCTGGTGACGGTCAGGTCATGCTGATGCTCGCTGTCGGTCAGGAACGCAGGGTCGACCTCAAGCGTCCGGCCAAGGTCGAACGCGCCGACGTCGAGGACCTTGTCGAGGTCGACCTTGGCGTGCTGGGCGGGCAGGATCTCAGCGACCCTGTTGATCGCCCTGATTCGGTCGATCACGTCGTCCAGTTCCGCCTCGTCGACGAGGTCGGTCTTGTTCAGCACGATCCGGTCGGCGAACGCGATCTGTTCGACGGCTTCGTTCTCCACGCCGTCGGGTTTGTCGTCGTCGAGGTGCTGGACCAGGTGGCGGGCGTCGACGAGGGTGACAATGGCGTCCAGCCGGAGCTGACCGGCGATTTCGTCGTCGACGAAGAACGTCTGTGCCACTGGAGCAGGGTCGGCCAGGCCGGTCGTCTCGACGAGGATGTGGTCGAACCTGTCCCGGCGGCGCATCAGGGTGCCGAGGATGCGGATGAGGTCCCCGCGCACGGTGCAGCAGATGCAGCCGTTGTTCATCTCGAAGATCTCTTCTTCGGCGTCGACGACCAGCGCGTCGTCGACGCCGACCTCACCGAACTCGTTCTCGATCACGGCGATCCGCTTGCCGTGCTCCTCGGTGAGGATCCGGTTGAGCAGGGTGGTCTTGCCGCTGCCGAGGAAACCGGTGAGCACGGTCACCGGGACCTTGGCGGCTATGGTCGCGTCCGCCGAAGCGGTGTCAGTGGGCATGGAGGTCTCCGGAAAGGTGGAAGGCGCGACGGACCTCGACCTCGGTGAGGTCGGCCGCCGGGCCGGGCAGAGTGACCGAACGCCGACCGGCCTGTGGGAGGGCAGCCAGCACGGTCTCGACCGGAGGACAGCCCGGCTCGGTACAGGCGAGCTGGGTCACGAGCACGGTCACCTCACCGTCGAGTCCGAGCGCGTCGCGGATCCAGCCACGCAGACGCTCCGCGACGGCGGGAGGGGTGGCCGGCGGCCGGGGCCCGCCTGGGCTGATCAGGCTCACGCGGCGATCCGCGACAGGTCGGCGGGAACGGGGGAACGCATGCACCCAGCTTTGCCGATAATGATAACGGATGTCAATATGGCTTCTGTGGTTTTGGAATCCAGGATCATGGGAGGCGATGTCGATCAGGCCACCAGGGGTACCGTGTCCGTGGATACAGACGAAGTGTTCTTCGACCGGGGCCCTTCGCGTCGCGGCGAGTGCAGCAGCCGGAACCCGTTGAGTGCGACGATGACGGTCGAGCCCTCGTGGCTGGCCGCGCCGAGCGGTAGCGGCAGGTGGCCGATCAGACTCATTCCACCTCCGGCCACTCCTATCACGCCACTACCGTCCCGCCGCTGACCGGGAACACCACCCCGGTGACAAAAGATGTGCCCGGCGCTGCAAGCCGGGTAATCGCCCAGGCCACCTCCGGTCGGCCGATCCGGCCCAGCGGGGTGTGCGCCCGCTGCTACTTCCGCGCCGCAGCCATCCGCTCTGGGGTCAGGCGGTAGCCGACGGCGCTCCCGCCTCGACAGCAGAGCCGCAACCCGGACCGCAGCCGCACGCATCCGCCTCGGTGGCCGGCACCGCCGTGGCGGCGGGGGCCGGGCAGCACCCCCTACCCTGCCAGGCATCGCAACCCTCTCTGACCGCCACCACAGCGATCACCAGGGCGGCGGTCGGGTCCGCCCACGACCAGCCCAGCGTGGCGTGGGCGAGCAGGCCAGCCAGCAGCACCCCGGACAGGTAGGTGCACAGCAGTGTCTGCTTGGAGTCCGCGACCACCGAGACCGAGCCCAGCGCCAGCCCGGCGCGGCGCTGGGCGGTGGACAGCAGCGGCATCACCAGCAGGGACAGCGCGGCCAGCACGATCCCGGGGAGCGAACGGTCCGCATCCCCGGCCCCGGCCAGGGCGCGCACGGCGTCGACGGTGACGTAGGCGGCGATCACGAAGAACGAGATAGCGATGATCCGCAGCGCGGTCTTCTCCCGTGCCTCGCGCACGGCGTGGTCGGCCGCGGAGAACTGCCAGGCAACCGCCACGGCGGAGCAGACCTCGATGACCGAGTCCAGGCCGAAGCCGACCAGGGCGGTGGAGGAGGCGAGGGCGCCCGCGGTGACGGCCACGATCGCCTCGACGACGTTGTAGGTGATGGTGACGGTGACCAGCAGCCGGATGCGCCGGGCGAGCGCATCGCGGCGGCCCGGGGAGATGCCGAGGGATATCTCCGCGGTCATTGGCAGCAGCCCTTCTCCTCGGCGTCGACGCAGGTACGGTCAGTTTCCACCGCCACCACGGCGGCGCGCAGGTCGTCCAATGCGTGCCCGAGCCGGGGGTCGGCCAGTTCGTAGCGGGTCCGACGCCCGACCGGGACGGCGACGACCAGGCCGCAGTCGCGCAGGCAGGCGAGATGGTTCGACAGCCTTGTGCGGGAGATCCCGAGCTGGTCGGCCAGGTCGGACGGATGGGCCGGGGCCTCGCGCAGCGCGAGCAGCAGCCGGCAGCGGATCGGGTCGGCCAGCGCACGGCCGAACCGCGCCAGCATCTCCACGTCGGAAACGAGAGTTAGCATCCCCCGATATTAGTACAGGGATTCCTGAATTCATCGATGAATGGATCGCTGACGGCCCGGTCTCCGGTCGTGCGGCGGAGGCGTCGCGGTCAATACCGGATGTGCGGCGGCCGAGCCTCTGCTCGCCAGCGCGCCCATGTTGATCACCGGATTTCAGGCAACCTGCGCGATCGGCTTGCCCGTCTCCGTAACGATCCGCACCGCGCTGTCCCGGAAGACTTGATCGAACCTTCGTCGTGTCTTCATCATCGCACTCCCTCGTAAGGCGACGCCTCCAGGCGGCGAGAGGAAACTCAGTCGGAGCCTCCAGCAGACCCGGGGCGGCTCAATGCAGCCGGGACCATCGATCATCGGAATCGGTTGAGGATCAGCGGTGATCGTCGTGGAGTACCCATCACGACGCGATGATCAGTGTTGTGTGCTCGCATTCACTGAGTGAGGCACGGCGGGGAGCGCGGTTCGCCGCTACGGGCCGCCGGTGCTACCGCGGTAGGTCAGGGGTTGGGTGTCGGCGGGTTGGCTGGTGACGACAGCAGCGTCCGTATCGGGTGGGGTGAGTCCCGCATCTGCTGGCCGGCGGCGGGATACGACGAGCGCGGCGATGGCGGTGGTGAGGGGTACGGAGGCGACGAGGCCGACGGTGCCGGCCGCGGTGCGGACGATCTCGGCGGCGACGAGGTCGGAGGTGGCGACGTCCGCGCTGTTTCGGTCGGCGAGGGTGAACAGGAGCAGGGTGGGTAGGGCGGCGCCGGCGTAGGCGAGGGCGAGAGTGTAGACGCTGGAGGCGATGTGGTCGCGTCCGACGCGCATCCCGGACCGGTAGAGATGCCGTACGGAGGCGTCGGGGGCGGCGTCGAAGACTTCCCAGACGGCGGCGGCCTGGGTGACAGTCATGTCGTTGATCAGCCCGAGTGAGCCGATGATGATGCTGGCGAGAACGAGACCGGGCAGACTGAGCTCGCCAGCGAAGGCTTTGAGCGTGACGTCCTCATCGGAGCCGAGACCGGTGATGCGGGCGAGGTCGATGGCCGTGGCGCCGAGCGCGGCGGTGAGGGCGAGGCTGGCGAGGGTGCCGAGCAGCGCGACGGTGGTGCGGGCGGAAACGCCGTGGGCGAGATAGAGCAGGCAGACCAGCAACGCCGCGCCGGTGGTCAGCGCGACCGCGACGGGAGGATGTCCGTCGAGCAGGGACGGCAACGTGAATTTGACGATCACGAGGTAGGTGAGGACGAGGCCGACGAGCGCGGCGAGCCCGCGCCAGCGGGCGACGGCCACGACCCCTATGGCGGTGAGCAGGGCGATCCAGCCGAGCGGCGCTGCGCGTTGGAAGTCCGCGACGTAATAGGTGGGTTGGCCGGTGGTGTCGGTCGTTGGGGCGAGACGGACCTTGCCGCCCGGTTTGTACGTGGGGCCGGTCGGATCCACAGAGGTGTCCAGATGGACCCGGTTTTCCGTGCCGGGCCGGTTACCCAGGACGATGTCGAGCTGGTCGCAGATCGTGGGGGCGGCGCCCGCGTCGGTGAGGTCCGGGCAGGGGCCTCGGTTGGCGCGTTCGATCGTTGCGTTGATGAGCGTGGGGGCGCCGCCAGCGAGGTCGCGCAGCTGGCTCGGGGTGTGACGGGGGCCCGCTTTCGGCCACAGCAGGACGGCGCCTGCGGCGGTGAGGGCGAGGACCAGCACTACGGCCGTGGCCATGACGGTCGCGGCCGGACGCGACGTCCGGCTGGACACCGCGTGACCGTGCGACGGGATGAGATGGCCGTGGTTGTACCCCATGGCACCTGAGTGTGGCCGTTTCGCTGGGGCTGCCCGCCGTCTGGTGTTGTGACCAGCCCCGCTGGCCGAGGTCCAGGTGATCAACAGGGTGCCGTGGCGGCCAGCGCAGGTTGGTGGGTGAGTCGCCGAGGGGAGTCCCACCCCTCGGCGCTCGTAGATCCGGACGTGCGGTAGGGTCGAGACACTCGACGAGGTGCCAGTTTCCTGGTCTTTTTTCGGCTCTGACAAGATTTTCGTAGCCGTTGATCGCTCGTCGGGATGGATCAGTTGAGCAGGATGCGGTGGCGGAGGAGGCGGAAGCCGGCCCGGCCGTACATCTGGCCCTTGATCAGTTTCGTCGTGGTGTTGACGCCTTCGGTCCCGCCGTTGTGGAACGAGGGGGTGAGCCCGTTGACGACGGCGTCGTGGTCGCGTTCCAAGCCGCGGGTGAAGGCGTGCAGGTGGGGGACGTCGTCCTCGCGGACACGGGAGATCCACTCGTGGAGACGACAGCCGTTGTCCGCGGCGGGTTTGAGGAGGTCCGCGAAGCCGCGGATGTGCCCGGTCAGGGCGGTCATCTCACGGCAGGATCCTCCTCGCGACGCCGTCGCAGGTGGTCACGGTAGGGGTCGACCAGGGTGGGCCGGTACTGCGGGGCCTTCTTCAACCGCTCGGACTCGGGGACTCGGGCATAGCGCTTGATGGTGTTCAGCGCCAGTTGCAGGCGGCGGGCGCATTCCAGCAGGCCAACCCCCTGGAGATCTCTTCCCGGTCCGTGAACGTCAGCTCCTGGCCCCGCACCCAGTCCTCCGATCAGTAGACAGCCCTTCTACCAGAGCTGACGCACTGACCGCTTGAGACCGCCACCGTTCGGGTTCAACCGGCGACCATCCTCATGGGTGAACACCCGACCGTAGTCGACCCAGGCCGGCCCGGAGGCGAGACGCTCGGCATTCTGGGTCGCGCGCCACGCGAGCAGGACGGCGACGGTACGGCTGTCGAGACTGATCGGGCGGAACCCGGCGTTGCTTTTCGGATCGCCCCATGCGTCCTCGTCGAAAGGGTCTGTTGCGTTGCTGAGGTCCGCCGTCTCGACGTCTGACCAGGCATGATCGAGTAATGCGTCGACGTCCCGTCCGCCGGTCCCGGCATCGGAGTTCACCGGCTTCCGGTTCCCCCCTGAGATGATCGTGCTGGCGGTCCGCTGGTATCTGCGCTACGCCTTG